>JAZLEZ010000031.1:0-17647 GCA_045615505.1 Sphaerochaetaceae bacterium
AGATTTTGGTTTCTCAATGTCAGTTTCAGGGGTTTCTAATGACTTGTTTTCTTCTTCCATAGTCAATTAGTAATTAAGGTTGTATGGGTAATTTTCATACAACCTTAATCTGTTTATGCAGGAAGTTTAATCAGTTCTCTAATGTCATTGAAGTTTGCAACAGCGCTTTCAGGAGTATTGGAGATATAATGTTTTTGGGTTACATAGGTATCTTTATGACCAAGAAGTTCCGCTGCTTTGACTGCTCCAATGTTTTTGCAGTTGGCAATGAGGGTGGCGGAAGTTTTCCTTAAACTATAAAAAGACAACTTCCTGTCCTTTGGTTTAATTCCTATCTCACAGAGACAATCAAAGGGTATTCCCTTGAAGTAGTCCTTGGTAATGTGTTTTTCAGGGTGGTTTCTGTCCCAAAAGCAGTAGTTGTGTCTTTTAGGGTTTGCATTGTTGAACTCTACAATCTCTTCAATGAGAGGTATGTAAGTAGCAACATAAACCTTGTCCTTGTTTTTTCTAGTTGAGAGTTTGTTATCTGTATCTATGGCATTTGATATTTCAAGAATGGCACAATCATTCTTCCTATCTATCTTATAGATTTCAGTTTTCTTGAAAGCAGATATTTCATTTGGTCTCATTCCAGTGGTTGATGCCAAAGCAGTGAGGAGGAATGGGTATCTCTCATAAGTGCCCTTTTCAGTATGAGAATTGTAGTATGAGAGTATCTTGTTAATCTCTTTAATTGAGAATGGGTCAGTTCCATCAACTTCAACCTTTGTATTCTTTAATCTGTCCTTGTAATTGAAGGACATTAAAGACCTTTGAGAAGCATAGTCCAAAGCAGTTCTCATTGCCTGAAATGCCTTGTTCTTTGTGGTTGGCGGAATGTTCAAATCTATGACCTTGTCCCTAATCTTTGTCAGTTCACCACCATTGGACTTGTCTATGTCTTTGAGGGTCATGTCCTTGTCAATGAGAGGAGAAACATGATGCATGAATGCTTTGAGGTTTTCATTGCAGGTGTGTTTGAGTATTGGTTTGTTCTCTTTAAGTCTTCTCTTGATATAAGGTGAATTGTCATAGTCCCATACCATTTGGACATACTCAATGAAGTTAGGGGAGGATGGTTTCTTTCTGTTGAATATCTTTTCTTTGGTTGCTTCATTAACCAATGCCTTTGAGGCAATAACCAATGCTTGGGTTCTGTTCTCAATAGGTTCAAACCTCTTCTTTGAGGTGTAAATCATTCTTTTGAGGACAGATAGTGATAGTTCAGGTAGTCTGTTACCATCACTATCTCTGTATGAGACATACCACATTTTCTTACCATGGACACTCTTTTGAAACACAATGAAATCTTCTGCTACTTTTGGCACCTAATTCCTCCCAATCCCTATACTTAATATAAGTCAAAGTGGAGTAGTTTTTGTCCAACACACAAACTATTTTCAGTTTTATTTGCAGAACCTATTTGCAGAACCTAATTATCAAAAAAAGAACAACCCTTGAAGCATACTGCTGGAAGGGTTGCTTGTGTTCTCAAAACACTATATTTAGTGGGCCCACTGGGGATTGAACCCAGGACCAAAGGATTATGAGTCCTCTGCTCTAACCGCTGAGCTACAGGCCCGATTGCACGGAAAATATATCAAGTAGAGCCGAAAAATACAAGATGTTAATGTGCGTGTTGATTTTAACACATTATTTTACTAGGATAAACGGCATGGCTACAGAAAAAAAAGAAATGCAGGAAGCCCCTGTAAACGAGAAATTCATTAAGACAAGATCTCTGTTGCTTTCAGGTGAAATCAACAAGGAAACGGCAGACAAGTTCATCAAGGACCTGCTTGTACTGGAAAATGAAAGTTCGGAACCGGTCAAGGTATTCATCAATTCTCCCGGCGGAGATGTGGATGCAGGATTTGCAATCTATGACATGATAAGATTTGTAAACTGCGAAGTGACAATCATAGGAATGGGACTTGTTGCCAGTGCTGCAGCTCTTGTTCTTCTGGCTGTTCCGGCAGAAAGAAGAGTGGGACTTGCAAATTCCTCTTATCTTATTCATCAACCATTAAGTCAGATGAAAGGAAATGCCACAGACATTGAAATACATACAATATGGCTTGAAAAACTCAAAGATAAGCTTAATGCAATCATCAGCAGGGAAACAGGTAAAAGCATTGAACAAGTTCAGAAAGATACAGACAGAGACCACTGGCTTACATCAGAAGAAGCAAAAGAATACGGGCTGATTTCAAAAGTAATCAAAGAAAGAAAGGAAATATAACAATGGAACTTACACATTGGGCGGACATATACGCAGACAAGATTATCAGAGAAAAAGGACAGAAGGACCTCTACACATGTGCATCCGGAATTACACCTTCCGGAACAGTGCATATAGGTAATTTCCGTGAAATCATTTCAGTTGATTTGGTTGTCAAGGCACTCAGAGCACGCGGATGCAAAGTAAGATTCATCTACTCATGGGATGACTATGATGTATTCAGAAAAGTACCCAAGAACATGCCGGAACAGGAACTTCTGCAGACATACCTGCGCAAACCCATTACGCTTGTTCCGGATACAACAAAGAGAAGCGACAACTATGCCAGAGGCAATGAAATAGATGTTGAGGAGAAACTGCCGGCAGTAGGAATTTTCCCTGAATATCTTTATCAGGCAGAAAGATACAGAAGTTCAATGTACGCGGAGCAGATGAAAGCTGCCTTAGAACACAAACAGGAAATAATCGATATTCTCAATCAGTACAGGACTGAGCCCCTTGATGACACATGGTGGCCCATTGCCGTATTCTCGGGCTTTACCGATAAGGATAATACCACGATTCTCTCTTGGGACGGACAGTATGGCATAACATACAGAGACAACGACCTTAACAGGGAAGAAACCATAGACTTGAGAACAACCCCTTATGCAAAACTCCATTGGAGAGTTGACTGGCCCATGCGGTGGGTTTTTGAAGGAGTGGATTTTGAACCTGCAGGAAAAGACCATCACAGTCAGGGAGGAAGTTTCGACACCTCAAGACAGGTAGTTGAACTGTTCGGAGGACATGCTCCGGTATCTTTCCAGTATGATTTTATTTCCATAAAAGGCCGCGGAGGGAAGATATCCTCATCTTCAGGAGAAGTAATCAGTCTTCAGGATGTACTTGATGTATATACACCGGAAGTAACAAGGTATATGTTTGCTTCAACAAGACCTAATACGGAATTTGCAATATCATTTGATCTTGATGTCCTAAAAATCTATGAAGACTATGACAACTGTGAAAGAAGATATTTCGGAATACTCCCTGTAAATGATAAAAAACGAAGTCAGGAACGAAGAATATACGAACTGAGCCAAGTAGGAGAAGTACCGCCAAGTCCCGGTTACCAGATACCGTTCAGACACCTTTGCAATCTGCTTCAGATTAACAGCGGAGATGCTGAAAAGGTAATTGGTTCACTTAAAGACATAAAGGAAGATCAGGTTGACAGACTCAGAGCAAGATGCAAATGTGCTTGGAACTGGATTACGACATTCAGTCCCGAAGATTTCAGATTTGCACTTGCAACAGCCGAAAGCAGCCTTGAGGAAGTAACAGAAAACGGACTGAAGGGAATTAAGGCACTGGCAAAGCAGATTGCAAACTGGGATGGAGAAGATGAAAAAGATCTTGCCCAGCGTGTCTATGACGCCACTGCAGATGCAGGGGTTGAAACCGCAGAAATGTTCACAGCAGTTTACAAAGCGCTTATCGGAAAGGAAAAAGGACCCAAACTTGCAATGTTCATTAAAGCTGTGGGAAAAGAGAGAATACTTGAAATTCTGAACAGATACTGATGAAATGTGCGTCAATTGCCGTTATCGGCAGATCTTCTGTAGGAAAATCGACTCTTGTAAATACTATCTGTGAGAGCAAAGTATCCATAACAAGCCCCACACCCCAGACAACAAGAAATGCTATTCGAGGAATCTATACGGACTCCCGCGGACAGCTTATTTTCACTGACACTCCCGGCTATCATATGTCTGAAAAAGCATTCAATAAAAGAATGCAGGAAATAGCAGTCCAATCATTGGAAGAATGTGATGCAGTATTGTATCTGCTGGATGCAACAAGGGAACCCGGAACAGAAGAAGACACTATTTCAGGACTGCTTGCAAATGTAAAAGTTCCGGTTGTCTGCTGCATAAACAAGAAGGACATAGTATCTTCTGAACGGACGGAAAAAATGAAATCCTACCTTGAACAAAATTTGAAAGGCAAAACTGTTCTGACATGTTCTGCATCTGAAGATGACGGTGTGGATGAAGTGTTGATAGAGCTTTTCAAGTATGCACCTGAAGGACCCCTCCTGTATGATGAAAATGCCAGAACCGATCAGAACCTTGAATTCAGAATAGCGGAAATCATAAGGGAAAAGGCAATGAATTCCGTCCATTCGGAAATACCTCACTCGATTTTTGTTGAAGTGTCGGATTTGGAATACAGAAAAGAAGAACAGAAAGTGTGGATACGCGCCTTTATTACAGTAGAAAGGGAATCCCAAAAGGGAATAATGATAGGAAAAGGCGGTGAAAACATCAAAAACATAAGGAAGGCCGCATTCAAGGAAATTAAAAAAATATTCCCTCTGACACAGTTGGAAATAGATTTACGGGTAAGAGTAAACGGAAAATGGAAGAGCAATGAAATGATACTCAAATCAGTGTTCCGAGATACTCAATCCTGAGTCTATGTGGGCAAAGAATTGAAAATTATGATAAAATAAGACTATGGCAAAAGAAAGAATTGCAGTTTACAACGAAGATGCTGTACAGCATATGTCTCCGTTGGAACATATCAGGTTGAGACCCGGTATGTACATTGGAAGACTAGGCAACGGATCTCATATTGATGACGGAATCTATGTACTTTTGAAAGAAGTCATAGACAACAGCATTGATGAATTCATTATGGGGTGCGGTTCACGCATCACAATTACAATTGAGGACAGCAAAGTATCGGTGCGTGACCACGGAAGAGGAATACCTCTGGGAAAGGTCATTGACTGTGTATCTCAGATTAATACAGGCGCAAAATACAACAACGATGTATTCCAGTTCTCAGTTGGACTTAACGGGGTGGGAACAAAAGCTGTAAATGCACTTTCTTCATGGTTTCATGTAAGAAGCCACAGAGACGGAAAGTATTTTGAAGCATTTTTCAAGAAGGGTGAACTTACCGAACAGCACGAGGGAGATACAACGGAACCCAACGGTACGCTCACGGAATTCATTCCCGATTCCGAAATGTTCGGGCAGTACCGGTTCAATGAAGAATTCATTGTAAAAAGACTTGAAAACTACTGCTACCTTAATACAGGACTTACAATTGATTACAACAAACGGATTTTCAAAAGTCAGAACGGACTTTTGGATCTGTTGGAAAAAGAAGTACGGGACAAGGGAATTTACCGTACAATCCATCACAAAAGCAAGACTCTTGAATTTACATTTACCCATACACTTGAGTACAGCGGTGAAACATATTACTCGTATGTAAACGGGCAGTACACTTCGGACGGAGGAACACATCAGGCTGCGTTCAAGGAAGGAATTCTTAAAGGAATTAATGAATTCTTCAAAAAAAGCTGGAGTCCGCAGGATGTCAGGGAAGGAATTGTAGGTGCAATAGCCATCAAAGTTCAGACTCCTGTTTTCGAGAGCCAGACAAAGAATAAACTCGGCAATACGGAAATCAGAACTCCGATAGTTGAAGAGGTCAGGGAAGCGGTAGTTGATTTTCTGCACAAGAATCCGGAAGATGCCCAAAAGCTCAATCAGAAAATTCTGACCAATGAAACCATCAGAAAGAAACTTTCCGAAGTAAAGAAAATTGCCAAGGAAAATGCCAGAAAGATTTCCATCAATATACCTAAACTCAAGGATTGTAAATTTCATTTGGGGCAGACGGGCCCTCATGCAGAAATGGGTGAAAGAAGTATGATTTTTCTTACGGAGGGTGATTCTGCTTCAGGCACACTCAATACTGCTCGTGATGTTATGACTCAGGCTGTTTTCAGCCTCAGGGGAAAACCTCTGAATGTAAACGGAATGAGTATGAGTGATATGTACAGGAATTCAGAGCTGTACAATGTTATGGCAGCACTGGGCATAGAAAACGGAATAGAGGGATTAAGATACGGAAAAGTCATTTTTGCAACTGATGCCGATATTGACGGATTCCATATCAGAATACTTCTTCTTACATATTTTCTCAGTTATTTTGAGGAACTGATTAAGGACGGGAGAATATTCATTCTGGATACTCCGCTTTTCAGAGTGAGAAATAAAACCGTCACAACATACTGTTACAGTGAAGCTGAAAGAGACAATATGATGAAGCAAATCAGGGGGGCGGAAGTAACAAGATTCAAAGGCTTGGGTGAAATTTCGGCCAAAGAGTTCGGTCAGTTCATAGGGGAAGATATGCGTCTTATTCCCGTAACGATAGAAAGTCTTGCAGATGCAAGAAAGGCAATGAACTTCTACATGGGTAACAACACGCCGGAAAGAAGGGATTTCATAATGGAAAATCTGGTTTGAGGAAGAAGAATATGGCTTACGCAAAAGATTTGTACAGACAGAACTTCATTGAATATGCCTCCTATGTTATCAAGGACAGAGCAATTCCGGATATTGAAGACGGACTCAAGCCGGTTCAGAGAAGAATTCTTCATACACTTATAGAAATGGATGACGGAAGATTTCACAAAGTTGCAAATGTCGTGGGCTCGGCAATGCACTACCATCCGCACGGAGATTCTTCAATATATACTGCACTGGTCAACCTTGCAAACTGTGATTTATTCATAGAAAAACAGGGAAACTACGGAAACTTCATGACAGGCGACGCGGCTGCTGCAGCCCGATATATTGAATGTCGTCTTCTTCCTTTTGCAAAAAAGGTTCTCTACAATCCCGAAATTACAGAATATGCCGAATCATACGACGGCCGAAGTCAGGAGCCGGTGGTATTCCCTGCAAAGATTCCCGTAGTCCTTATTCAGGGTACGGAAGGCATTGCAGTAGGAATGTCCACGAAAATTCTTCCTCATAATGCATTGGAAGTCATAGACGCGCAGATTGCAGCACTGAAAGGAGAAGAATTTGTTCTTTATCCTGATTTCCCCGGCGGTGGAATCATGGATGTTTCCGACTATAACGACGGACTCGGTTCCATTGCGGTAAGGGCAAAGCTGGATATTTCAAATCCAAAAAAAATCATCATAGAGGAACTGCCTTTTGGTGTAGATTCCGAAAAAATGATACAGAGCATTGATGCGGCTGCAAAAAAAGGCAGACTGAAAGTTGCTCAGGTCAATGATTTTACGGCAGATAAGGTAAACATCGAGATTTATCTTTCAAAGGGAACTTATACAAAAGATTTGGTAGATGCGCTTTATGCATACACTCTCTGCGAACAGAAGATTTCGGTCAACTGCCTTCTGATTAAGGACAAACTGCCGCATATTTCAACGGTAAGTGATATCATAAAGTACCATGCAGACCATCTTCTGAAAGTTTCGGAGGCAGAACTGGAAGTTGAAAAGGGGCATCTTTTCGACAAGCTCCACACAAGGACGCTGGAACGGATTTTCATAGAAGAAAGAATCTACAAACGCATCGAACAGAAACGCAGTGCAGAGGCTGTAAATGAAGCTGTTGTTACAGGTTTTGAACCGTATAAGGATCAGCTGGTGAGAGAGATTACACAAGACGATATCGAACATCTTCTCAAGATTCCCATCCGCAGGATTTCTCTTTTCGACATAGAGAAGAATAAGGAAGAAATCAATCAAATCAACTCCGATATCAAGAAGGTCGAGTATAATCTCAGGCATCTTGTCGAGTATTCTGTCAAAACACTTGAAAGCATCAGAAAAGATCTGGTTGAACAGGGACATGACAGAATGACTCAGATTGCGGATTTCAATACAGTCAGTATAAAGGAAGTTGCAAAGAGAGATCTTGATTTGAAATACGATGATGCTTCCGGCTATGTAGGTACAGGACTCAAAACCGGAGATGATATCTGTAAGGTTTCCGAGTTCGACAGAATTCTGATAATCAACAAAGACGGAACTTATTTCACTGCAAATGTCGGCGAGAAGGAATTCATAGGAAAGGATGCCGTCTATATCGGAATTGCAGACAAGAGCAGTTTGGAAAATATAACATTTACGGTGATTTATCAGGAAAAGAAGAGCAAACGGACTATGATAAAGCGTACGAAGTTCACCGGCGGATTCATTTTGAACAAAGTTTACAACATTCTTCCTGAGCCTGAAGACAACATAATGAGAAAACTTTCCACGCTGCCGAATGCCGAAGTAACAGTCACTTTCAAAGGAAAGAACCTCAGAGTATCCGAACAGACATTCCTGTTTTCGGATTACAGAATTAAAAATGCAAAGGCCGGCGGTGTTATGGTCACCAAAAAGGATGTTGCCTCTATGAGGATTAAGCCTGCAAAGCTGGTAGAAACAAAATCTCCAGAATCGGAGCTTGAGGAATCTGTTGAACCGATATCTTCTGTCGATGACGAAGGCCCCGGATTGTTTGATTGATATGCTGAAAGACAGAATTCTGTATGAAGACAACCACCTCATTATCGTCAACAAGCTTCCCGGTGAGATTGTTCAGGGAGATAAAACAGGTGATGTTAGTCTGGCAGATGATGTAAAGGCTTTTCTCAAAGAAAAATACAACAAACCCGGTAGTGTTTTTCTCGGTATTCCGCATAGACTTGACCGTCCCACGAGCGGAATCGTCATTTACTGCAAGACTTCTAAGGCGTTGGAACGAATGAATCAGGCTTTCAGGGAAAATAGGGTTGAAAAGCACTATTGGGCTGTGACAGACCACGGTTTGCCTCAGAAGATTGGAAGACTTGAGCACTACATTTTCCGTGATTCATCCAGGAACAAAAGTTTTGCATACAAAACGGAAAAACCTAATACACGGAAAGCTGTTCTTGAATTCAACGAACTTGCCGTATCCGAACATTACACCTTGTTGGATATAACCCTCATTACCGGCAGACATCACCAAATCAGGAGTCAGTTGGCTGCCCGCGGTGTTCATATCAAAGGAGATCTCAAATATGGTTTTCCCCGTTCCAACGAGGACGGCGGAATCTGTCTGCATTCACGGACTGCTGTGTTTGAACACCCTGTCACAAAACAGACAATCAAAGTTACGGCACCTGTTCCCGACTCAAAAATATGGTGCTATTTTGAGGATATCCTCAAAAAATAATTGCCAAATTGCATAAATTGAAAATTATTCTCAGTAAATTTTTAGATAATATTATATTTATATTTGTTGACATAACAAAGTGCGGGGCTTAAACTTTTTAATAGGTATCCGACGGGGTGCCCGGTACAGTTTTTTTACTGCACGATTATGCATAATAGTACAGACGGAGGAAAAGTTATGTACAATTTAGAAGAGTTTATTGCCAAGCTAAAGGCTAAAAACCCTGACCAGCCTCAGTTTATTCAGGCTGCCAGTGAAGTTATCGCATCTGTCATTGATGTTGTTAACAGCAATCCTAAGTATATTGAGAATAAAGTTCTTGATAGAATCGTAGAACCGGATAAGATTCATCAGTTCAAGGTTTGTTGGGAAGATGATAATCATCAGATTCAGGTTAACCGCGGTTGGAGAATTCAGTATAACAACGCAATCGGACCTTACAAAGGCGGTCTCAGATTTGCTCCTACAGTATCAATCGATACATTCAAGTTCCTTGGTTTCGAACAGATTTTCAAGAACAGCTTAACATCTCTCCCTATGGGCGGTGCAAAGGGTGGCGCAGACTTTGATCCTAACGGAAAGTCTCCAAGAGAAGTTGAAAGATTCTGTAAGGCATTTATGACAGAACTTCAGAAGTATATCGGTCCTGATACAGATGTTCCTGCAGGCGACCTCGGTGTAGGCGGAAGAGAAATCGGTTATATGTACGGCCAGTGGCTCAAGCTTCATGACGAAAATACAGGTGTTCTTACCGGTAAGGGTCAGGCTTGGGGTGGTTCACTCATCAGACCTGAAGCAACAGGTTACGGTGCAATGTACTATACAAACGAAGTTCTCAAGCTCAACAATGATACATTCGAAGGTAAGAGAGTTATTGTTTCCGGTTTCGGTAATGTTGCATGGGGTGCAGTCAAGAAGGCTACAGAACTCGGTGCAAAGGTTGTTGCAATTTCCGGTCCGGACGGATATGTCCTCGATGAAGACGGTGTAAGCACACCTGAAAAGATTGCTTATATGCTTGAACTCAGAGGTTCAGGAAAGAACATTGTTGCTCCTTATGCAGAGAAATTCGGTGCAAAGTTTGTTCCGGGCAAGAAGATTTGGGAAGTCCCTTGTGATATTGCTTTCACAGCAGCTCTTCAGAACGAACTTAACGGCGATGATGCAAAGTTGCTCCTCAAGAACGGCGTCAAGTATGCAATCGAGATTTCCAACATGGGATGCACACCTGAAGCTATCGAAGCTTTCCAGGCTGCAAAGATTCCTTTCTGTCCTGGTAAGGCTGTCAACGCCGGTGGTGTTGCAACATCAGGTCTTGAAATGAGCCAGAACGCCGGACACATCAAGTGGACAGCAGAAGAAGTTGATTCAAGACTTCACGACATTATGGTCAACATCTTCAGTGCCTGTGTTAAGGAAGGTAAAGAAGCTGACGGTTATATCAACTATGTCAAAGGTGCAAACATTGCAGGTTTCCGCAAGGTTGCCGATGCTATGTGTGAACAGGGTTTCTGATTCTTCATCAACTGTTGATAAAAAACAATTCAAAGTGGTTCCGGTTTTCCCGGGACCACTTTTTTTGTGTGAAAAGTTTGCAGGTTCGTCTGTTGTATTGATAACAAATTTGATATGTGATTTTACACTGACAGGAGATATGACTATTTTTTCCTATCCGGCCGGATAAGGAGTTTATGATGACGAAGTTTTTCAGATGTAAGCTTTGTGGAAAAATTGTTACGGAAATTGAGGCTACGGCAGCCAAACCGGTCTGTTGTGGAGAAGAAATGGAAGAACTTACGGCAAATACCGTAGATGCCGCAAAGGAAAAACATGTTCCTGTTGTCATCAGGGACGGTGATAAAGTTACGGTGAAGGTAGGTTCTGTGTTACATCCTATGGAAAAAGAACACTATATTGCATTCATTGCTTTGGAAACGAACAGTGGTTTGCAGATTAAAAAACTGACTGCAGGTATGGAACCTGTTGCGGACTTCAGGGTGTGCGGAAAAGAAAAGGTGCTTGCTGTTTACGAATACTGCAACAAGCATGGTTTATGGAAAAGTACACATCAATAACCGAATATGACAAAAAATACAGTGCAAAACCGGTGAACTTTGGGCATTTGCACTGTTTTTTTATTTTTTCTGAAAAATTTTTTTTTCTAGGTGTGGTGCTTATGTGCTACAAGGGCAATATAAAACTTATATAACTTAAACACTATCAGTAGTGGATAATCGTTTTTGATTACTCAACAGATATTGCATTGCCTCCGGATTTGTGATAGTCTCAACAAAGACTCGGCGATTGCGCCAAATACACCATCAGGAGTGTTAGCTATGAATTCTCTTTCTAGTTTGGGAAGAAAAATATTTCTGGACCGCTATGCTGTAAAAGATGTTCAGAAAGATTCTTTAAAGGTCGGTGATTTAGTAGTTGCCGTCGCAAATGCAAAGACAGGTCAGAGGGAAATCGGAAACATCACCGTTTGTGAAGCCGGTTCGGATAATGTTACCGTACAACTTGAAGACGGAACAATTCTGGAGACAACGAAAGAATCCGTTGACAAACCTTTGGAAACAGAACCTTCACAGATGCACAAGAGAGTTGCTTCCGGAATAGCAAAACAGGAAAAAGAAGGTGAAACGCGTGAAAAATGGACAAAGGAGTTTGAGTGGATACTCAACGATTGGAAGTTTGTTCCGGGCGGAAGAATTCTCACAGGTGCCGGAACAAAACAGAATCTGACATATTTCAATTGTTATGTAATTCCATCTCCGAAGGATTCCAGAAAGGGAATTATGACCAGTCTTGGACATATGACGGAAATTATGAGCCGAGGTGGCGGAGTCGGAATGAATCTTTCATCACTGCGTCCCCGCTATGCGTATGTAAAAGGTGTAAACGGCAGGTCTTCCGGTTCTGTATCATGGGGAGCTCTTTTCAGTTTTGTAACAGGTTTGATTGAACAGGGCGGTTCCAGAAGAGGAGCTTTGATGCTCATTCTTGACATCTGGCATCCGGATATTATTGATTTCATCAATGCAAAGCGTGATATGGGAAAAATAACCAATGCCAATATTTCCCTCGGTATCACAGACGATTTCATGGATGCTGTGAAGAAAGACGGAGAATGGACAACGGTTTTCCCTGATACTTCAGATCCTGATTACAACGAGAAGTGGACTGGAGACATTTCCGAGTGGAAAGAAATGGGAAAGAAGGTCATTCCTTTCAAGACATACAAAGCCCGTGAAATCTGGAATCAGATTATCGAAAGTGCTTGGGCAAGTGCAGAACCCGGAGTATTCTTTGCAGACAGATACAACAAGATGTCCAACAGTTACTACTACTGCCGCATCCACTGCACAAATCCATGCGGAGAGCAGGGACTTCCTCCTTGGGGTGTCTGCAACCTCGGGTCTATCAACCTTTCGAAGTTTGTTGAAAACAAGAAAGTTCTTTGGGATGATCTTGCAAGAACAGTAAAGGCTTCCGTCAGGTTCCTTGATGATGTCATAGACGATACTCCTTATTTCTTTGAAGAAAACAAAAAGCGTCAGCAGTCCGAAAGACGCGTAGGTCTTGGTACCATGGGGCTGGCAGACATGCTTATCAAGATGGAACTTGCATACGGAAGCGACGAATCTCTGAAGTTCATTGATGAAGTTTATAAATTCATCTGTTGTGAAGCCTACAAGGCCAGTGCCGAAAATGCACAGGAAAAGGGCAGTTTCTCATTCTTTGATGCAGACAAGCTTCTTCAGAGCGGTTTTATGAAAGGAATGCCGGAAGATATAAGACAGATTGTAAAAGAGAAGGGGCTCAGAAATGTTACTCTTCTTACTCAGGCTCCTACCGGTACTACCGGTACAATGGTCGGAACATCAACAGGCATTGAACCATACTACTTCTGGGAATGGGAGAGAACCGGAAGAATGGGAACAAATATCGAGAGAGTTGAAATCTACGATCAGTGGGTCAAAGCTCACCCGGGTCAGAAAAAACCTGCATATTTTGTTTCTGCAATGGACCTTAAACCCGAAGAGCATGTCAAAGTTCAGGCAGCCATCCAGAGATGGGTTGATTCCTCCATTTCCAAAACCGCAAATACACCCAAAGACTATACCGTTGAACAGACGGCAAAGCTTTATGAGCTTCTTTATGATGTAGGATGCAAAGGCGGAACAACATACCGTGACGGTTCAAGAGATACTCAGGTACTCAAAGCAAAAGACGGCTCAAAGAAGGAAGAGGCAAAGGAAGACGCAAAGGAATGCGAGTGCGAAAAACTCAAATGTGAAATCGCAGATCTTCGACAGCAGCTTCTTGCTGCAAAGGCTGCCAATGTAATGCTGAAAGCCAGATCCAGAAGCAATGTAATGAGGGGTACAACCTATAAAAAGGCAACACCTATCGGAACAGCCTACATTACAGTAAACTGCGATAACAACGATTGTGAAGATCCTTTTGAAGTATTCATCAATGTTGCTAAGGTTGGAACAAGTGTTGCTGCCGATGCAGAAGGTCTTGCAAGACTTATTTCACTCATTCTCAGAATGCCTTCACCTTACACACCCAAGCAGAGAGCTCAGGCAATCATCAATCAGCTCAAGGGTATCGGAAGCGGTCAGAGTACCGGTTTCGGGAAAAACAGAGTAATGAGTCTTGCAGATGCAGTAGGGCAGGTTCTTGAAGAGCATATCGGTCAACAGAGCCAGTCAACGATTGAAAGTACTAAACTTAACGATATCGGAGAGGATCCTGATGATTATCAACCGGTTCTGATAGAGGATACTGATACCAGAATTCCGGACAAAGGTCAGATGCACGGAGATATATGTCCGGTTTGCGGAAATGCAACATTCATCAAGATTGAAGGTTGTCAGAAGTGTCTTTCATGCGGTCATTCAAAGTGTTGATGAATCAGCAAATGAAGGAGTAATATGCAAGTATTCAGAAATTTTTTCTGCATCAGACTCTCTTACATAGATTATTCAACCATTAATGCCATAAGTTTCCCCACTGTAAGTGTCTGTTCAATCTATAATGACAGTAAGTTGATAATTGAATCTTTCAGACCCGGAACAGATGAAGTAGAAAATCAGGAAATCTTTGAGGTCAATGATTATGAGGTAATAAAACTTTTTTATGATATTCAGGATATTTTAAGAGAAGATGAATTCAATTCAGAACCACCGGAACTCAGAGGTGAGATAAGTATAGATTTTGAGATAATCTACAATTTGTCTGGTCATCGGGAGAAGTGTTCTCCTCTACTGAAAAATAAGGAAGGAATCACCATTTTATCGATGCTTGAGGGATTTGTTGCTTTTGCCAAGAAAGAGCATACTTATTACAACTGGTGTAGTGTGGAATTCAGTGAGTACGGAAAAGAATTCTCCTATTTTTCAGATGATGATTCAATAAAAATCGGCGATTATGTATTTGTTCCGGTCGGAAAGAACAATAAAGAAAAGATGGCAAAGGTAGTAAATCAATGGTGGTTAACTGAAGAACGATTACCCTTTCCGGCAGAAAAGACAAAGAAGATTCTCAGAAAAGTTCCAGAAGAATTGATTCCCAGACCAATAGATCTAGACAAATTTCTTGAAACTGCGGATTTTAATGACGATTTTATTCTTACCGATATTGATGGAACTTCCCACGAAGTGCACTTTTGTGGTGATTACAGAAATGATGATGAGCCTGGATTAAAACCGAATGAGCCGTACATTAAATGCGGAAGAGTACATTGTGCAGTGAGATATGCTCAATCCCGTATTTGGAAGATTGAATTGACAAATGAGTGCAGATTGAAAAAGATTGATTTTACCGAATTTGTCGGAAAAAGAGTTGAAGTAAAATGGAGTGCCACCGGACTTGCATATTACGGAACATTGATTTCGTTTACTCCGAATGAAACAAATCCGAAGTCTGCAAATTCTTTTACGATAAAGTTTGATGACGATAAAGACGGAGAGCCGTCGGAAGTACAAATGAATTATATAACTGACATAAAGTTAATTTGATTCCCGTTCAGCTTCTTCAAAATCAACATAGTACCTCCACAACCCTTTATTTTCAGATTGAATAAACCTTATTTTAGGGTTATTCTTATAATCGCCGTTTTTTGCGGACATTTATGTGAGATAGCTAGTCACATAAAAGAACAAAATTCTTATAGGGGTGTTTCATGATTAAAAGAAAAATGAAATCCATGGATGGAAACAACGCAGCTGCTCATGTCAGCTATGCTTTCAGTGAAGTTGCAGCAATCTATCCTATTACACCGTCTTCACCTATGGCTGACTTTGTCGACCAGTGGAGTGCAAACGGTCTCAAGAACATCTTCGGAACACAGGTAAAGGTTGTAGAAATGCAGTCGGAAGCCGGTGCCGCAGGTGCAGTTCACGGTTCACTCGGATCAGGTGCTCTTACAACAACTTATACAGCATCTCAGGGTCTTCTTCTGATGATTCCCAACATGTATAAGATTGCTGCAGAACAGCTCCCTTGCGTATTCCATGTAAGTGCAAGAACAGTTTCAACACATGCACTTAACATCTTCGGAGATCACAGCGATGTAATGGCTTGCCGTCAGACAGGTTTTGCAATGCTCTGTGAAGGAAATGTCCAAGAAGTTATGGACCTTGCTCCTGTAGCTCATCTTGCAGCTCTCACAGGAAAAGTTCCTTTCATCAATTTCTTCGACGGTTTCAGAACATCACACGAAATTCAGAAGATTGCCGTTTGGGATTACGAAGATCTCAAAGACATGTGTGATATGAATGCGGTTGAGGCATTCAGAGCTCATGCTCTCAATCCTGAACATCCTCATATGAGAGGATCTCATGAAAACGGAGATATTTTCTTCCAGCACAGAGAAGCATGTAACGGTTTCTACAATGCACTCCCTGCAGAAGTTGAAAAGTACATGGCAAAAATCAATGAGAAGCTCGGAACAAATTACCAGCTTTTCAACTACTACGGTGCTGCCGATGCTGACAGGGTAATCGTAGCTATGGGTTCAATCTGTGATGTTGCAGAAGAAGTAATAGATTACCTCAATGCTCATGGAGAGAAAGTAGGTCTTGTCAAAGTAAGACTTTTCAGACCGTTCGCAGCAGATAAGCTCATTGCAGCAATTCCTGCTTCAGCAAAGAAGATTGCTGTTCTTGACAGAACAAAAGAACCGGGATCACTCGGTGAACCTCTTTATCAGGATGTTGTTACTGCTCTTGCAAATGCAGGCAGAAACGATGTTAAGGTATGCGGTGGCCGTTATGGTCTAGGTTCAAAGGATACAGCTCCAAGTTCAGTATTTGCTATCTACAACGAACTCAAGAAGGCTGATCCGAAGAGACAGTTCACAATCGGTATTGTTGATGATGTTACAAATCTTTCACTTGAAGAAGATAAGAATTGCCCTAACACAGCAGCTGCCGGAACAATTGAATGTAAGTTCTGGGGTCTCGGCGGAGACGGTACGGTCGGTGCCAACAAAAACTCCATCAAGATTATCGGAGACTACACAGACAAGTATGTTCAGGCATATTTCCAGTACGATTCAAAGAAGACAGGCGGTGTGACAATTTCTCACCTGAGATTCGGAGACAAGCCTATCAAGAGTCCGTACTACATCAACAAGGCAGACTTTGTTGCCTGTCATAATCCCAGCTATGTTACAAAGGGATTCAAGATGGTTCAGGATGTAAAGCCTAACGGAGTATACATGATTAACTGTCAGTGGACACCTGAGGAACTTGATCATCATATGGATGCTGCAAGCAAGCAGTATATTGCAAAGAACAACATTCAGCTTTACACAATTGATGCCATTGACCTCGCACAGCAGATTGGAATGGGCAAGAGAACAAATACTATTCTTCAGAGCGCATTCTTCACACTTGCAAAGGTTATGCCTCAGGAGGAAGCTATTGCTCACATGAAGGAAAAAGCAACACAGTCATACCTCAAGAAAGGTCAGGATATCGTTGATATGAACCACAAGGCTATAGACCTCGGTGCGACAGCATTCAAGAAGGTTGAAGTTCCTGCTTCATGGGCAAATGCAACAGACAACAAGGTTGCTGCCGAAAAAGAAGGAAAAGCAGAACTCGTCAAGATGGTTTCAACAATTCTCGATCCTGTTGACAAGATGGACGGAGACAGTCTTCCTGTCAGTGCATTTATGGATCATGTGGATGGTCAGTTCGAACTTGGTGCTGCAGCATACGAAAAGAGAGGAGTTGCAGTATCTGTTCCCAGATGGGATGCTGCAAAGTGTATCCAGTGTAACAACTGTTCTTATGTATGTCCTCATGCAACAATCAGA
>JAZLEZ010000032.1:0-2741 GCA_045615505.1 Sphaerochaetaceae bacterium
ATATGGAGCACGACGCAACCCCATCTTATCAGAATTGGACATCGCAAAATGCGACTTCCAATCTTTAAATTCAGTCTCATTAAGTTGAAACATAAATTCAGATGGAAAACGCTCAATATTTCTTTTTACCTGTTCATTAACACGCCTTGTTTCTACACCGTAAAGTTGAGCTATATCTCTATCCAACATGACCTGAACGCCACGGATTGTATAAATGCGGTTTTTGATATCTTCTGTCGAAATATGCTGTAATGCCGTAATCTCTTTGTCTTCCATAGAACTTTATTTTATCAAAAACAGCAATAATCCTCAATGGAAACCTGATTGCATCAGAGGCTAAGTTTCTTGTCTTCAATCAAGAAATACCCTTACACAATTTGAGAAACCAAGACAGGGGGTCACAAAGTTCCCATAATTTGCACTGTTATAACGGTTTCTTGTGCTTAAAACACCGATAATACAATGCCCATTATTTGATAGCTGTAGTGTAACTCTTTTCGTTATAAAGAAAAAGAGTGGCAGAAATATTGTATTATTTTCTACCACTCAAGATGGCTCTACTGGTGATAAATAATACAATTTGAGAAACCAAATCAGGGGTCACAAATTTGACAAAGGGGTCACATTTTTTCTGTCAAGGGGTCACAAACCGCATTTAAGATGCTTTAAATGCATATTCTTGTTTGTTGTATTCTTTTATCGATAGCGTTCGTATAAAAGAATGCAAACTTGATTGAAGTCAGTACAGGAAAAAAGCCTTCTGGTTTTACTTTAAATAATTCTTTGCCTATTATACTGTGAATCGGGTAATCGTCAAGAACCGGTGCATCAACAAATTCGGATTTAACTGCATGCAGACCGCTTTTTGCAAACTTTTCCGGCTCGTCATTACCTACATATTCCGACTGAACTACATGCTCTTCATCTGCAATCTGTACCGTAAATGCTTTACGTTTGAGTATGTTCTGTACTGTTCTGTGTTCTTTTGAAAGACAGAGAAATACCTGAGAGTCATCTCCCACGCCTCCCCATGCGGCATTCATGGCATCAACAGTTCCGTCATCATTGTATGTTCCAATAATCAATACCGGCTGAGGGTATATCAAAGGCTTCTTTCCCATGTTCTGTCTCATTGCATTAACTCCTTCAGCAAGGCTTCACAGCCTGATTCTATCTGATTGTACACCTTTTCAAAGTTTCCCGTGTACCACGGATCTTCAATTTCAGTCTGCCCAAGCATTTTTATTTTTTCGTCTGGGTCATTGCCGATAATACACATTATGTTTCTGCGGTTTTCAGAATCCATGATGCAGATGATATCAAAATGATTATAATCTGCACGAGTTATCTGTCTTGCTCTGTGGGTGATGTTCGTTATTCCGTGAGAAGCAAGAATCCTTCTTGCCGGCGGATAAACGGGATTTCCGAGTTCTTCCGTGCTTGTTGCGGCACTGTCAATTTCAAACATTTCGGATAATCCTGCATTCTTTACCTTTTCCTTGAACATATACTCAGCCATGGGACTTCGGCAGATATTGCCGTGACATACAAACAGTATTTTCTTCTTGTCCATCAGAGATATTCTTTTTTTGCATAATCCATGTAAGCCTTGTATTCCCTGTCCGTAAAACAGCAGAAATACACTTTGATTTCTACATCCGGATGTTGTTCCAACCAGTTATTCACAGTCTTTGTAGAAATTCCCACAGCCTCTTCAATAGGATAGCCATATACTCCGGTTGATATTCCGCAGAAGGCTATACTGTGACAGTTTTTTTCAAGTGCCAAGTCCATGCTTTTTGTATAGCACGATGCCAGCAATATTGCATCCTGCGGTCTGCCTGAATATACAGGGCCTACGGCATGAATTACATATTTTGTTTTAAGGTTGTAGCCTTTTGTGATTTTTGCATCCCCTGTTTTACATCCGCCCAAGGTTTTGCATTCTTCAAGAAGTCCTTTCCCCGCTGCCCTGTGAATTGCTCCGTCAACACCTCCGCCGCCGAGCAGTGAGCAGTTTGCAGCGTTGACTATGGCATCGGTATCCATTTCAACAACGCTTTTTCTGATTATTTCAATTCTGCCGTTCATAAATACCTCTGTAAGACTTTTTTCCATGACAGTATATCACACGAAACCAAAAAGGAACGAACAACTAAATCCGAATACTTTATTGTTGTCTCTGGACATAGTAAAATGAAAAAAGAGGTTTATATGAGACGGCAAGACAGAGAAGTAAAAGATTTTGATAAAATAACAGCTACCATTGAAGGTTGTGATTGTTGCAGATTAGGACTAAATGATGATGGCCAGGTGTACATAGTACCTATGAATTTCGGATTTAAGGTGCAAAACAATAACATTGTTTTGTATTTTCACGGTGCATCGGAAGGCAGAAAAATTGACATTCTGAAAAGAAATCCTCATGTGGGATTTGAAATGGACACTGGGCATCATCTGAATGAAGCTGATATCGCTTATCAGGGAGTTTGTATCGGAACGTGGGCTTTCACTTCATCCTGATAAAACATTTATATGCTCAATCTATGACGGATTTACTTTTCTGTCTCAGAGGTATCTGATTATTTGCAGTCTTGAGTGACAGGTGTTGCAACCTTGAGGGACACCCCTAAAAAGATAAAAATTGCAAGTTCGAGAGACACTAGATATAGAAAAGAGGCTACCAGTAACGGCAGCCTCAATACATTAAGGTTCTACGGATCTTCTCAGCTTTTCGGCTA
>JAZLEZ010000033.1:0-20534 GCA_045615505.1 Sphaerochaetaceae bacterium
TTCCTACGCTGAGATGGTTTTGCTTGTACAAAACTACATCTATTATTACAATCACGACAGAATCACAGAGAAACTTAACTGGTTATCACCTGTTTCTTTTCGTGAATTAAACTGATTGTCCAAGATTTGGGGGTCAGTTCAGCATATCACAGCTTGAGGCTTGCCCCCCATTTCATTTCCGTTACACTTGAAAATAAAGGAGATAAAAAGTATGAAAAAATTACTGTTAATTATGTTGGCAATCTGTGCTGCACTATGTTTGTTTGTAGGTTGTTACAGTGAAGTTGAGGAACCGAAAATTGAGTACACTGTTAAGGTTTCCATGGAAACTATTGGAGAATTCGGAGTTCTTACAATTCCCGGAGACTACAAAACTTTCGGAGATTTGGTTGAAAAAGGCTTTGAAGGTGAATTTGTTTTTGCTCCTCAATGGGTTGCTTCTGTAGGAACGGATAAAGCAGATTGTTCTTTTGTGTTTGATGATGATTGTCCTGACTCAATAAAATTTGTTCTTCAGGTACCACCAGATAATCCAGACTATCCACTCTACATTGACAACGAATTTGAGAATGAAATCAAAGCTAATGAAAATATTGTTGATAATATGACAATATATGTAAAAGGATTATAATCATTCCTTTCAGAGACTGTACCTGATATGCAATGCAAACAGAGTATTCGGCTTTAGTGCTGTCAGATTATTTGAATGGCATCCAGATATGGGGTACAGTCATTTTCATTGTTTACGGGATAAACAGTACAGTTGTATTTCACCGTACGGTAATCCACATCATTTTGCGAGGCATTTCTGGCATTGAATTCCGATTCTGAAATACCGTCTCTTTTTTGGGCTCTTTTGAGCCTGATTTCATCCGGAACATCAACATAGATGATAAATGAACACAAATTGTCCAAACCTGCGCGTTTGAGTGTTGCGCCGTTTATCACCAGATCGTACTTATAATTACGGATTTTTTTTACCAATTCAGGATAGATGATAGCCTCGAGCTGTTTAAGCTTTTCAGAATCAGAAAAAACAATAGCTGAAAGTTCCTTTGAATCTGTTGTTCCGAAAGCAGCCATTACTTCGGTGCGTTTTTCCTTCCTGATTTTTTCCGCTTCACGGTCAAGATCCCAGACTTCAAACCCCTTTCTTGAGAAATAACGGGAAACAAAGTTCTTGCCGCTGCAGCTTTTACCTGTTATACCGATAATCATCTGGGACCTCAGAAATCTGAAAACGGAAAAAGAAGGACATCATCAATATCCTTTTCACCCAGTTTTGCCATAAGAAGCCGGTCAAGACCTATGGCCACACCGGAACACTTTGGGAAAGAATTGAATACAGATGCAAATTCTTCATCGCAGTCAGGAATTACCTTTCCGTTGGCGCTCCTTAATGCAAGAAGTTTCTGATACTCTTTTTTGTAGTATCTCCGTATGATTTCAGGGTCGGTTTCCTCAAGATAACAATTTGCAATTTCAATACCGTTGATATACAGCTCCCATCTTCTCCTGTAGTTGCCTTTCTGAACTGCAAGACACTCTATCTGCTTAGGATAATCCTTAAAAAGAACAGGCCTGTCCGTAGGAATTGCAGTCTCTACAAAATTACAGAATATCCTGTTGAAAGTGTCATCCCAAGGTTCAGGACCCGAAATAAGAAGTCCCAGTTTTTCAGCTTCAGTCCTGAGTTCCTTTGGATTCTGAAGATTTTCCAGATCCAATCCGGTGTACTTCAGAATTGCTTCCCGCACCGTCATTTCAATCCAATCATCCGAAATACCTGCTGTCTTTTTCAGAAAATCCTTTGTAAGCACTATTGAATCTTCTTCGTCATAATCTACAGTATAGTATTCCAACATAGAGAACTCCGGATTGTGTATCTGACCGAGCTGTTCGCAGTTTCTGAAACATTTAGATATTTCAAAAATACTTCCGCTGCCTTGCGCAATGAGTTTTTTCATAAAGATTTCGGGAGACGGAATCATATACATTTCCCGTGAACCTTCAAACTCGTTGATGAAAACAGTTCCAAAATTATCAATCGTAGGCTCCGGAATCAAATCCGGAGAAAGAGTCGGTGTCTCAACTTCAAGATAACCCTTATCGGAAAAATACTTCCTGATTCCGGAATATAATATGCTTCTGTTTCTTGCAATATCAAAATTCATGATTAAACTTTACTGCAAGACATAAAAAAAGACCATATCACCCGATATGGTCGTTGATTAAAGGTAACTTACTGTCAGTTATTGACTCTTTCAAGATACTCTTTTGTTTCAGTATTTACTCTGATTTTTTCACCCTGCTTGATGAAGATAGGTACTCTTACTCTGAGACCTGTTTCAGTTGTGACAAACTTTGTTGCACCCTGAACCGTATCACCCTTGATTGCTTCTTCAGCTTCTGCAACAAGATAAACAACCTTTGACGGAATCTGAATATCAAGTATTTCATCATTGTATGTTGTGCATCTGAAAGAGTCTCCCTCTTTCATAAGAAGCTGATAATCAGGGAATGTTGCCATAGGAACGGTAACATCTTCGTATGTTTCTTCATCCATCATGTGGAAAAATTCACCGTCGTTGTAACTGTACTGGAAGTTGTGATCTACAACTTCAATATCTTCTACAGAATCCTGACTCTTGATTGTTTCCTGAAGAGTCTGACCTGTTGTAGGACTCTTGAGCTTGAGTCTTACAAATGCAGAACCTTTTCCGGGATTTACAAATTCACGTTCAACACAGATAAAAGGTGCACCTTTAATAAGAAGACCCATACCCTTATCAATCTGACCGGCTTTAATCATATTAATACCTCTTAAATCGTTATCAGTTTAGCTAAAGCATCTTAACACAAGAATTCTATGTGTGACAAGCTTTTACTTTTTGAGCCTTTACTTTTTGAGCAGATCCAAAGCGATTTTATAACCGCCGTCGCCGTACTGGAGACAATTGTTGACACGGCTTACAGTTGCGGAACTTACACCGGTCATTGCAGAAATATCCTTGTAGCTTTTTCCCTCATCGAGAAGTACTGCTGTCTCAAGCCGCTGAGCTATTTCAAGTATTTCATTGATTGTACAGGCATCATCAAAAAACTTTCTGACATTTTCCGGACTGTCAAGCTTTGCAATAACCTCATAGAGTCTTTGAGTCATTTCATTATCCGGAACCTGCATACAATCCTCCGAGCTATGTTACACTTTAACGCTTCAGTGTAATAAAATCAATGCATTTGTCCCCAAGTGGAGGCACACTCTATACTGACGCGCAGAGGAACGGAAAGCATTTTTACACCTTCCATACACTCTTTGAGAAGTTTGCACACCTGTTCCAGCTCAGAATGAGGAACTTCCAGAATGATTTCATCATGAACTTGAAGCAACATTGAGGCTTTAAGATGATTTTCCTTAATTGCCCTGTCAACCGACAGCATAGCCAGCTTCACGATTTCCGCAGCAGTACCCTGAATTACAGTATTGACTGCAACTCTTTGAGCTGCATTTTTAATAGTCTTGTTTGAAGAAGCTATTTCAGGAACACTCCTAATGTGACCCAAATGAGTTTTAACATACAGATTCTTTGCAGCTTCGTTACAGGTTTTTTCTATGAAGGAAGAAACTCCGCTGTAGGTTTCAAAGTACCTGTTGATGAAAATCTTGGCTTTGCTTGCAGTTATTTTCAGTTCCTGAGACAGCCTGAAGGCCGACATACCGTAAATGACACCGAAATTGATTGTCTTTGCAATTCTTCTCTGTTCAGGGGTGACCATTTCAGGAAATTCTGAAAAAATCAGTGAAGCCGTTTTTGTATGAACATCTTCACCGTTTATAAAAGCTTCACAGAGAGCCTTGTCCTTTGAAAGACTTGCCATAACGGCAAGTTCTATCTGTGAATAATCGGCGGACACAAGAACATAGCCGTCCTGTGCAACAAAAGCATCTCTTATTCTTCGACCTTCTTCAGTCCTGATTGGAATATTCTGCAAATTGGGATTTTTTGAAGAAAGCCTGCCTGTTGCAGTACCGGTCTGAACAAATGTCGTATGAATCCTTCCGTTAACATCTGTAAGAGACGGAAGCGTTGTTACATAGGTTGACAGAAGTTTTGTCAGGGCTCTGAACCTGAGAATCATTGCAGGAAGAGGGTCTTCAGAAGAACATGAAAGTGTTTCCAGAACTTCCGAATCCGTTGAATAACCGCTTTTTGTTTTCTTTACTGGTTCCAGTTTTCTCTCGTTGAAAAGAACTTCCTGAAGCTGTTTGGGAGAAGCAATGTTGAAAGGATGCCCGCACAATGTGTAGATGTCGGTTTCAAGAGCAAAAATTTCTTTGTTCAAATCAGTTTCATACTGTCTGAGTTTATGAGAATCAAGCAGAATTCCCCGCTCTTCCATTTTCCCGAGAACATCAGAAAGCGGCGTTTCAAGATTCTCGAATAAGTGTTTAAGTCCTTTTTCCTCAAGCTTATGATTCAAAACCCAAACCAGACTGTCAAATGAATCAACACCGTACTTTTCACAACAGTATTCAAAAGAAGGCTCGGCTTTATCCGAATCCAAAAGCCATGCCGCAAGCTGTATGTCATAAGAATCATCTGCTTTGAAATCAGCAGGCATCTGCGGAACAACAGATTCCGTCTTTTGCTGTCCGGGAACATAAACCGGAGCTTCAGGAGGAATGTAATCAGATGAGAGAAAACGCTTGGCTCCTCTTACAAGGGAATCCGAACCGATTGAATAGAATTCCTGAATTGCATTTATCCAGTTTATTGATTTTACTTCATAGTCTGACAGATTGATTTCATCTGCATTGAAAAGGTCGTTTTTTAGAAGAATCAGTTTGCGTGAAAGTACTATATGTGATTGTGCATTTTCAAGTTTTGTTTTTACAGAAGCCGACATTTCAGCAATGTGCCGATATGCGTTATCAAGAGTACCGTATCGGGAAAGCAAATTGACTGCTCCCTTTTCTCCTATTCCGTCAATTCCCGGAACATTGTCCGAAGAATCTCCGAGGATTGTAAGGTAATCACATATCTGATCGGGTCTTACTCCGAATATTTCTTCAACTTCCGGTGCTTTGCACAGCCTGTATTCATGCTCTCCTTTTCTGGGAGGTCTTAGAGCAAACACGCTGTCGTTTACCAACTGCATAAGATCCTTATCCCCTGTAACCATTACGGTTTCAAGACCTATTTCACTGCTGTTTTTTGCAATTGTAGCAATGATATCATCTGCTTCCATCCCGATGCGTTCAAAGTGCCTTATGTTCATTGCATCAAGCATTCTGACGATAACGGGAATCTGAGCATGCAGGTCTTCAGGTGTCTTTTCACGATTGGCTTTGTATTCAGGATACATTTCGTGCCTGAATGTTTTTCCTTTCGAGTCCAGAGCCACTACCAGATAATCGGGATTGTATTTGTGAAGCAGCATCATCAGATTATTGAAAAACCCGTAAACTGCCGATACATTGTTTCCTTCTTTATCCTTCAGAGGATTTGAAAAAAATGCAAAGTAAGATCGGTAAATCTGGCCGTATCCGTCTATGACAAAGACGCGTTTTTTCTTGTATTCCATATCACTTTTTAAGCAGAGTCGAAATATCGACTATTTCCGTCAGGGTATCCTGAGTTTTTCTCTCTTTTTGTGTTTCAGATGCAGATGCCTTTCTCATGCTGACTCCCAAAACTCTTTCAGAAAATTCAGGGCAGAAGAAAGCAATGACAAAATAGGAAACAACTGCAAGAAACAGAGCTGTCATAAAGCCGCGTAGTTTATGATCTTTCATTTCCTTTACCTCAAATCAAAGACTGTTCAAGTTCTCTTTTCCATTCCTGCACACAGGCATCGCTGGGCATCATAAAGGCTGTGCGCGGAGAAACGGAAATTGCAGTTACTTTAGGTCCGTCCGGAAGACATGAACGCTTGAACTGCTGGTTGAAAAATCTTCTGTAGAAAATTCTGAGCCATTTTACTATGGTTTCTTCGGAATAATCTTCGCTGAAAGCATATTTTGCAAGACGGAGAATCTTTGATGGAGAGCTTGCATACTTCAGAGCATGGTAAATGAAGAAATCATGAAGCTCATAAGGTCCTACAAGCTCCTCTGTGTTCTGCACGCCGGGTACAAGTTCAGGACTTACAGGTGTATCCAGAATTGCAAACAGAGTATCTCTCAGAGTATCGTTTTCAGACAATGATGCCTGATTTCTAACAATCATCCTGATGACGGTTTTAGGAATTGAGGCATTCACCGAGTACATAGACATATGATCTCCGTTGTATGTTGCCCAACCGAGTGCAAGTTCACTTAAATCTCCGGTTCCGATTACAAGTCCGTTTTCTTTATTTGCCAAATCCATAAGAACCTGAGTTCTTTCGCGGGCCTGTGAGTTTTCAAAGGTCGTATCGTATATTGATTCATCCTGTCCTATATCATTGAAATGTGACCGGACGGATTCTGTAATATTTATTTCAACCAAAGTACAACCAAGTGAATTAACCAGTGTAACTGCGTTGTTTTTCGTGTTGTCCGTTGTTCCGAAACAAGGCATGGTAACACAAATGATGTTACGCCTGTCCAATCCCATCATATCAAAAGTTTCTGCGGCTACAAGCAACGCCAGTGTTGAATCCAACCCTCCGGAAATCCCTATTACGGCTTTTTGAGAATGGGTATGGAGCAATCTCTTTTTGAGTCCCAAAGCCTGCAGTGTGAACATTCTGGTACACTGGTTTCTCTGAACCTTCAAATCCTGAGAAACAAAAGGATTTCTGCTGATGTTTCTGGTCAGCGGAGTTTCTCCGACTTCAATGTCAAATCCAACATAAAAAGCTTCGTTGTTATCCTGACATTCAAAGAAAGAATCAACTCGTCTGGAATATTCAGTCATCTGAAGGTCTGTTTCCGAAACAAGAAGCTGATTCTCATGCATAGACTGCACGGCAAGACAACTGCCGTTTTCATATATGATATTCTGTGCTGCATAAACACAGTCTGTTGTGCTTTCACCTTCTCCGGCATTTGCAAGGATATAGGAGCATTTCAGTTTTGCACTCTGTGCTTTTGCATAGTCTTCAACTTTGATTTCCTGACTGACAAATGATTCAAAAGCGGAAAGATTTACAATAATGTTTGCACCGTTGCGTGCATAAAAAGATGAGGGGGATTCCATTCTGAAAAGGTCTTCTCCCAACTCACAGGAAAAACGGAATGAAGACATCTGATTGCAGGTAAAAACAGTTGACTTTGAAAGAGGAACGATTGAATCCCCTATCTCTGCTTTCATATCGTTTTTCAATGAAGAGAACCATCTTGTATTGCATGAACTTTTGGGGACGATTCCCAGTATTTTTCCAGCAGAAGCAACTACTGCACAATCGTAAACTTTTGAACCGAACTGCAACGGAGAACCGAACACTACCACCATATTTCTTGGAACATTCTTTGAAACCTCAACAGAATACTCGCGGGAGCTGTCCAGTAACACCTGCTGACGGAAGAGATCCTGACATGTGGCTCCTGTAAGAACCAGCTCGGGAAATACAAGCAGATGCACTCCTTCTTCGTGAGCTTTTTTTACAAGAGAAATAATCTGTTCCGCATTATTCCGGCAATCCGCAACCTTAATCCAAGGCGTTGCACAGGCAACTTTGATAAAACCATGTCTCATAGCTGATTCTCCATTCGGACTATTATAGCATGACTGAAGATAAACTTGCAAAATGAAGCTTTAATTACAGATTATTGATTACAGGCTTACCGCCGATGAAAACAGCTTTTGCATTGAAATCTTCATCAAATATGCTGATGTCTGCAGCATTTCCCGGAAGAATCATACCGATTTTTCTGAAATTATAGATTCTTGCAGGGTTTTCAGAAGCCATTCTGACAGCAGTTTCCGTATCAATTCCCCATTTGCGGAGATTTGCAACAGCCTTATTCAATGAAAGAGCACTACCGAAAAGTACACTGTTGTCAGAGGCTTTGACAAAAACACCGTTGCTGAGTAATGCCTTTTCTCCGTTGACCGTCATATCTCCGGTTTCCTGATTTGTAGGACGCAGTGAGTCTGTTATGAGAACAATATTTTCCACAGGCTTCAGTTTCACAAGAAGTCTCACAAGTTCCGGATGTACATGTATTCCGTCTGCAATCACTTCACAACTGATATCGTTCTGAATCAGAACAGCTCCGACTGCACCGGGGTTTCTGTGATGAAGTCCTTTCATAGCATTGAAAAAGTGTGTTACATGGAGGATTCCGCACTGCATTCCTTCCATTATGTTTTCGTATGAAGCATCCGTATGTCCTGCAAGAAGTACTACGCCCCTGTTTCTGGCATGCAGGGCAAGTTCTCTCATACCTTTAAGCTCCGGAGCAACCGTCATGCATACAACACGACCTTCACCCGCATCAATGAGTTTGTCAAACAGACTTATATCAACAGCTTTACAACAGTCAACAGGCTGAGCACCTGCACGATTCGGGGAAATGAAAGGACCTTCAATATTGATACCAAGAATTCTGGCTCCCTTTTCATGCCCCATAGCTTCTTTAATGGACCTGATTGCCTTGATCATATCTTCAATTCTGTCTGTGAATACTGTGGGAATGAAAGATGTTACTCCGCATTTTGCAAGAGCAATGCTCATTCCCAGAATTGAATCGGCCTTCATATCTTCCGTTCCGAAACCGCCTATTCCGTGAAGATGTGTGTCTATTAGTCCGGGAGTTACAATAGAATGTTTTGCGTCATAAATTACCGTATCCGGAGAATAGTTTTTCGATGAAAGTCTGGACATATTGAATACATCGGTAATCCAGCCGTCTTCGTCAAAATGAATGGCACAATCTTTCAGAGTCGCAAAACCCGAACTTAGGTTTGCATTGATAATCAAACTATCCATATAAAAAACTCCCGAATCCGATTATAGAATCCGGGAAGTATAACTGTCAAATCAGTACCTCTTCAGATTACCTGAACATCCGAAACGGAACAGAATACTCCGTCATCAGGAAATTCAGCTCTCAGTTCAATGATGATTTCTGCTATTTCAGATGCTTCGGAATCGGAACATACTATTATCAGCATATTATTCAGCTGAGGCCATACAGGTGTTCCCATTTTGGGAACCTGACAACCTTCTCCGCACACATCATTTATCCTTGAATAGGATTTTCCGACATTCCTTTTTCTGCATAGTGCAAAGAAGTCTTCTTCAATTGACTGACTGATTACGATTTCAATTCTCTTCATTCAAAGCCTCCGTTTTCTTTGCCTGTCTTCTGTTGAAGTAATAATACAGGCATGGAATCAGATAAAGCGTCATCAGAGTTCCGAAAGTAAGACCGCCGAAAACGGTGACACCTACATGCTGAACCATTTCTCCGCCTTCTCCCGGGAAGAATGCCATAGGAACCAGTGCAAGTACCGTAGTCAGAGTTGTCATCAAAACAGGCCTGAGTCTGGATTTTGCGGCTTCAAGGCAAGCTTGAGAAAGCCCCATTCCGCGTTTTCTGAGAAGGTTTGTATAATCCACAAGAACAATTCCGTTGTTGACAACAACACCTACCAGAATCAAAGCACCTACGGCTGTCAGAACATTGAAAGGCATTCTGAAGAAAATATACATCAGAACAATTCCTATCAGTCCCAGCGGAAGTGTGAAAATGACAATGAAAGGGCTTTTGAAGCTCTCAAACTGGCTGGCCATAATTGCAAATACCATAAGGACTGCAATTGCAATGATTTCTATGAATATCTTCAGGAATTCAATCATGCTTTCATAGTCACCGGAGAATGTAACCAATACTCCTTCCGGCACGGCAAGATTATCATTTATGACTTTCTGAACTGCATTTTTGGCATTTGAAAGTACTACTCCGTCAGCAGAAGAAGCCGTAATCGTTACTACTCTGCTCTGATTTTCACGGGAGATTGAAAGATCTCCCCGTGTTTCTTTAACAGAGGCAAAAGCTTCAAGAGGAACCTGATATCCGAACGAACTTGAAATCAGGATATTGTTGATATCGGAAACCGTTTTCCTGTCTTCTTCCGGCAAAGAAAGAACTACATCAACATCAGCTCCTCCGTCAGAATAACGGGCACAGGTCATTCCGCCGATATTAGCCTTGATTTCAGCATTGGCAGATGCAATGTTCACACCCAAAGAGTACATCTTGTCTCTGTCATAAATTATGGACAGCTGAGGGAGTCCTTCGGACATACTTGAAGTCACATCCGTCACAACATCCGAACACTTGGTATTCAGAATGTTCATAATGTCCTTTGCAGTCTGTCTGCAGGCTTCAAGATCCGTTGATTTTACGGAAATGGAAATACCAGAGCTTCCGCCCATAGAGCCTGTTGCAGACTGAGAAGAAATATTTATCAACGCATCAGGATACTTCTCCTTCAATGCAATGATTTTCTGTCTTGCACTGTCTGCAGTGTCCCAGTCTTCTTCTCTTTCACTCTGTTCATAGAATACATACATTATTGAAGCAGAGTTGGCTCCGGTGCTGCCGCCCATTGAACTCATTCCGGCTCCGACCATTACAGCATCTTTTCTTATTCCTTTTACCGTGCTCAATACATCCTTGTTGAATTCAGCAGCTCTTGCCGAAGTTGTTGTCAAATCCGTTCCCTTGGGCATTTCAAATGTAAATGAAAGCATTGTCTGCTCGCTATCCGGCAAATAGACAAATCCGAGTGCTTTAATCATTACACAGGAAAAAACAAACAGTATGAGAATGCAAATGATGAAGAACTTCTTGTGGTTGAAAACCCATTCGGAAGATTTCTCAAATATTCTGTCAATAGTATCGAGGATTTTTCCCACAAAATTATATACCCGACCACCATCCTGTCTGTTGATGTTTTTGGAAACAAGATATTTGCCTGAAAGTACAGGAACAAGCGTAAGAGCAAGGACAAGTGATGACACAAGAGAGATTACAACCGTCAGTGCAAGCTGGTCGAAAACCTGTCCTATCAGACCAAGTTTTGACCTGTACATAATCATAGGCAAGAAGACGCAGATTGTCGTAAGTGTTGAAGATGTAATAGCTGAAGCCATTTCTTCCGAACCGAGTACGGAAGCAACCTGAGGTTTTGTTCCTCTTTCCCTGTAGGAATAAATGTTTTCGAGAATAACAATTGCATTATCAACAAGCATTCCGATTCCCAATGCAAGCCCTGCAAGTGTCATAAGATTGAGCGTAAGGTTGCTGTAGTACATTACAAGCAATGTAAGAACTACTGACAGGGGAATTGTAATTCCTATAATAACTGTTGATTTTCCGCTTCTCAGGAAGAAGAGCAGAATCAATATTGCAAGTACAGCTCCCTGAATTGCAGATTTTGTTACTTCTCTGATTGTTCTTGAAATGTCATCGGATGAATTGTAAACAACATCTATCGTACAGTCGTCGGGAAGAGAAGCCTTAATCTGATCCATCTTTGCAACAACCTTGTCTGCAACTTTGACAGTATTTTTTTCTGTCTGTTTGGAAACTGTTATTGCTATACAGTCTTTGTTCCCTGTTCTGAATACAGATGATGCATCTTTATATCCGTCATAGACATTTGCAATTTCACCCAATCTTATCTGTCTTATCTGGCCGTCTGCACCTGTTTTGTAACTGATTACAGTATTTGCAATCTCCTCTACAGTATCAAATGTTCCGTGTGATTCAATTGTGTACTCAAGTCCGTTTTCGGAAATTGAGCCCATTGAACTGTTTGCATTCTGAGCAGCAATCATCTGGGCAATCTGGCTGAATGTAAGACCGTACCCTTCAAGTCTGTCTTTAGGTATCTCAACTCTGACAGCTCTTTCTCTTCCTCCGATAATCGCCGTGGATGCAACACCGTCAATCTGCTCCAATCTGGGAGCAACTATATCATCTGCAAGAATTTTAAGCTCTTCTGCTGATTTACCCAGAGAATCCAGAACAATAATCATAAGAGGCATTGCAGACATATCGACTTTGAACTGCATCGGAGTTCCTGCATCCTGTGGCAGATAACTCTTAACAAGGTCAATTCTGTCTCTGATGGTATTTGATGCTTCATCAAGATTGGTTCCTACAGCAAATTCCATTATTATCGTTGAACTGCCTTTACTTGAGGTAGATGATATTTTAGTAAGTCCTGCAACCGAAGAAAGAGAACTTTCCAAAGTTTTGGTAATCTTCTCTTCAACTTCGCTCGGACTTGCACCTGTGTATGTTGTACTTATAACTATGTACGGAATATCCATTGCCGGAAGAAGTTCCAGAGGAAGCTTGTTCATGGCATTTATTCCCAGAATGGCAATAAGGATACACAGTATCAGAACCGTTACCGGTTTTCTTACGGATGTTTTGGAAAGTGACATATCAGTTTACAACCTTTACATTCTGACCGTCGGATACAAGTCCTTGGCCTACCGAGATTACACTGTCACCGGCTTTAAGCCCGCTTGTGATTTCAATATTATTTCCATCTCTGATGCCTGTTGTAACAGCTGTTTTTACAGCTTTGCCGTTACTTACAATGAAAACGGAACTTCCGTTTTCTGATAAAGATACACAGGCAGACGGTATTACAAGAACATTTTCCTTCATTTCCGTAATGACATTAAGTCGGGCAAACATTCCTGCCTTGATTCTAGCATCTTCTGAACAGAGTTTGGCTTTTACGCTCAGAGTTCTTGTCATTACATCAAGAGTGGGATTTACATGTGAGATATAGGCTTCAAGAACTTCCCCTTCAAGTGCGTCAAATGATACGAGTACTTTGTTTCCTTCAGCTATTTCGGTCACATATCTTTCAATGACACTGAAAGATATTTCAAGTTCATCAAGTGTCTGGACAACAGCAAACGGCGATGCCGGAGATGCTGCAGAGCCTACAACTCCATTTACCTGTGTAACAGTACCCGCAATAGGAGATTTTACCGGACTCAATTTGTAATTCTGTCCGTCTCTGGAAGCATCCAGCCTGCCGATAACCTGATCTTTTTCTACATAATCTCCTGCTTGTGCAAGTACTTCCACAATCTTGCCCTGAGTGTCCGGTAATACTGCAACGGTATCTTTTGCAGTAACTGTTCCGCCGAACTTTCTGTAATCCGTTACACTGCCGTTCTTGACCTTTGTTACTTCAACAGCTGTCAGTTGCTCAGGCTGTTCGGCAATTTCCTTCTTTTTATCCTTTCCCGCCAATCCCAAAACAAACAGAGCGGCAAGAACAATTACACCGATTATAATTATCTTTTTTTTATTCATATTCACCTCTGAAAGCTAATTAAAAATACTTTTGCCCTGTTGCATCTTCAAAATCAATCAGAGCAGATATATAGTTAAACTGATTGGACAGTTTTCCGAGTTTTGCCTGTGAAAGCTGATTCTCCGCATCCTGAAGGTCAAGGAAATCGGAACTTCCCACATTATATGAAATTACTCTTGCATCGTAGTTCTTCTGTGCAAGATTGATGCTTGCTTCAGAAGAAATCAATGAGTTTTCAATCTGATTCAATTTATCTACCAGATTGATGATTTCAATTCTTGCATTGTCGTAAGCCATCTGTTTACCGTTTTCAAGTTTTTTCTGACCGTTTGCGATGTCGGACAAATTCTTGTACTGTCCTGAAATCGGAAGCAGATTTGATAAATCCCAAGCAACTGTTCCGGAAATAGAACCGGCATCCTGCCAATAATCTTTGTTCAAATCAATATCGGCAAGTACAGGCTGCCAAGAAGCTTTCAGTACTAAGGAAGGCAGAAATGTTGACTCTATCAGTGCTTCTTTCTGCATCTTCAAAAGTTTGCTCTGCACTTCAATTGACTTCAAATCATTGCGTTCAGACAGAGTGGAAAGGGCATCCTTCAGTTTTATTTCTACGAAATCGTGGCTTATCGGCGTTGTGAGAACCGCTTCTTCATCTATGTCTGAACCGAGCAGGAATAAGAACTGTCGCTTTGCAGATTCAAGTCCGTTTTTCGCTTCTTCAAATGTAGGTTTTGCATTTTCGTATGCTACACGAATCTGAAGCAGTGCCAGCTCAGGGATATAGCCGTTTTCAAAATCTTTCTGAGCCTGAAGATATCTGTCTTCCTGAGCTTTAAGGGTTGCTTTCTGGATTTCGAGTGCTTCCTGCTGCAGAACTATTGAAAAGTACAGTTTTCTGATATTCTGCGTCATTTCAGTACAGGCCTGTTCGTATGTAAGCTGTCCGTTTTTATAGTTTTCACGGGCAATTCTGATTGAAGTTATCATTGCCGGATTAAAAGTCCATGAACCTGAAATACCGTATGTAAACATTACTTCCTTCTTAAACGGTATTCCGCTTCCCTCCTCGTTTGCTCTTGAAAAGGTTGCACTTGCACTTGCAGTCGGAATCAGAGTGTTGTAACTGTAGATATAGGCATTTTCTGTCATTTTCAGGTCGATTTCAGAGTTTTTCATCTGAAGATTGTTCCTTAAAGCTGATGAAACAGCCTCATCCAGTGTTATTTCCCTTGCAAATGCAGGAATGACGATGCATGCAATCATTGTTGCAATTAACAATGCTTTTTTTGTTCTCATTGACAAATCCTCACATATCAGCACAATAGATAACAGACATTGTGTACATTAATCAATATGCAGTCTGTTAACTTGCAGTCCGTTAGTTAACACTAATATGTCAATATACATAATATCGAACAAATCGGCAAAGAATTGCCTAGAAAAGGATTGAAAAATGAACATAGAAATAAAGGACAAGAGAATAAGATACACAAGAATGTTTCTCAAGGATGCATTGATAGCCCTTATGCAGGAAAAATCCGTTGACCAGATTTCGGTAACAGAGCTCTGTGCAAAAGCAGATATTCACAGGAATACATTTTACAGTCATTTCAACAATGTCCGCGATGTTCTTGTTATGCTGGAAAATGAGTTGGAAGATGAGCTTATAAGAAACCTGAATCTCAATCTCAACAGTAAGGAAGTAATATGCCAGCTGTTTGAAAACATTCATAAATACGGCAGCATCTACCGTCTCCTTCTTTCTTCAAACGGCGACCACAGATTTATGCAGAATCTTTATATGAAGGTTGAAAAAATCGTAATAGATGAGTTCAAAAAACAGAAAATCGATCTTGACGACAAGAAATACGAGATGCTTTTTGAATTTCTTTTCATGGGATGTATGTCAATAGTCAGAAGATGGCTCGACACGGGAGAAATCCAATCTCCTCATTCTATGGCCGACTTTGTTTACAATATTGCGGCAAGCAGTGTTGAGCCGTTCAGAAAATTCTAGTTGCTTGTTGCATCTGAGAGGTACTCCGGAATGTCAGTCAGTGAACGGTTTTTCGGGCACATATCTTGAGATGGTGTCTGACAGCCTTTTGTGGTTTTCCTTTGAATTTGCCCCTATCAACAACACCGGTTGATCAAATGTCAGTTCTTTTCCGTTAAGGTCGGAAAGCACTCCTCCGGCTTCTGCAAGAACGGCATAGGCTCCGGCATAATCCCACGGCTGTATTCTGAACTCAAAGTACAATTCACATTTTCCGCAGGCAATATAGCACAATTCAACTGCACAACTTCCGAATCTTCTGAAATCGTTGGTTTCATAAAAAACTTCTTCCATTATTTGAAAGCAGGTTTTTGCGTATTCTTTTCTGTAAGTACTTGCAGAGGCACAAATCAGAGCTTTGTCATAAGTTCTGTCCGAAACATGAATCGGTTTACCGTTCAGAAATGCTCCTTTCCCGATTTCTGCTTTGAACATTTCATTTCTGGAATGAATGAAAACTACTCCGAGAACCGGTTTTCTGTCCTTGATCAATCCTACGGAGATACAGTTTTCGGAAATGCCGCGGGAAAAATTCATTGTGCCGTCTATGGGGTCTATTACCCAAATGTACTGATTGCCAGTATCTTTCAGGTTTTCTTCTTCACAATAAAATCCCGCTTCCGGCAGGAGTTTGTGAAGTTCGTTACACAGATAGTTCTGCACTGCTATATCTGCAGATGTTACAATGTTTGAACTTGATCCTTTTTCCGTTATTGAACACTTTGAGATGTCTGCAAGGTCTGCAGCTTTTCTTACCAATTCTTCCACTTCTTCAAGCATTTGTTTTTCCTCATTATTCTTAGAACCATGCACTGTATTCAAAAGAAGATTCCAGTTTTTCTTCTATTGAATCGTCCAGCAAATAATAAAAATCAAGTCCTGTGATTTTTTCGACTTCATCCACGCTTACGGCGTAACGGGAAAGGTCTTCATTGCACTTTTCATTAGGAAGAATAAATCCTATTGCCTTGATTTCACTTCCTACATAATCCAACACAACTTTATAGTAGTACTTCGGCACAGAAACATTGTTCTTTCCTATCGTTTTATACGGACCGTCTGTCAATACGGGTCCAGTGACAATGCAGATTGCCTCACTGTCCGCAAAGCTTCTGACAAGAGCTTCGAGCTCTGCCCATTTACCTCTGTTGAGAGAGCCGTTCTGCGGTGACATATTCGAGAGGAAGAATGAGTCATTTCCGGATTCTTCCGACCATGCAAGGTCTGCAAAAGGTGCCAGATGACCCCTGTCATAACCGGAACTTCTGTAATCTGCCAGAACTGCCGAACCGGTTGATACTGCGGGGTCTGCCCTGAAGTTGTCTTTTCTTTTGACAGGTGTTGCATGCACTTCTTCCGGTGTAAGGACATAGGCAACCCAGAGAGGCTGTTCATGTTCCTCTGAGTAACAAAGGGTATAGCCTATATGCCCCACAAGGTTCTGTCCGTCGTTGCGCGGAATTGCAAGTTCCTCAAGGTTGAGTTCTTCTACATCCGGTTTGCTTGTTTCCCGGTTGTGCACTACCCATGAATATGCAAGCAATATGATAAGCAGTGCCAGCACGATTATTACTTTTCTGTTTGAACTTTTATTCTTTTTCTTGCTCATTTGTTCTCTGTTTTCCTGATCCAACGATTCAGCAGAACCGTTGCCACTATCATACCACATCCTTCTCCGGCAATAAGAGAACTTACAAGCCCGTACATTCCGAACAGCGAATTGAGCAAAAACATCGAAGGAATATAGAACAGCAATTCCCTCAATATTGCATGGAGCAGGGTATCTTTTCCGTCTCCCATTGCCTGCATGCAGAATGAACTTCTGTAGTTCATAAACTGCAGCGGTGATGCAAGACAACGGATTCTCAGATAGAGTGCTGCATAAGCAAGTGTTTCAACGGCTCCTTGGGCTGTAGAAGCTTTTGTATTACAGAATACTCCGGTTATCTGCTTTGAGAATATTTCAAAAACGGTTACCGAGAAAATGCAGAATACAAATCCCCAAACGGTTCCTCTTCTGATTACTTCGTTCATTCTCTTTTTGTTTTTTGCAGTGTAGTTGTATGCAATTATCGGCATCATTCCCTGACACAGACCCACACATACTGCATTGGGCAGGCGTTCTGCCTTCATTACGATTCCCAATGCAGCAACTGCTTCTGCTCCGTAAAAAGCCATTTTTGCATTCAGAAACATATTTGCCAAATCAAAAAGTCCTGTAAGTATGGCAGATGGAACACCTACCATATACAGTTCATTTATCTCTTTTTTCTGCAACTTCCTTGCTTTTCTTATGCTGCAACTCAGTTGTGTTGTCTTTCCGCAGTTGCGGTAAACTGTAAAAAGATACATACAGGCGAAAATGTTTGCTATCAATGTTGCCGCTGCTGCTCCGAGTACTTCCTTTCCCTCCGGCATAATGACAAACATAAACAGCGGGTCAAGGGCAATGTTCAGTACTCCGCCCATGCTTAATCCCAGACTTGCCTGTTTTGAATATCCTGAATTTCTCAGAAGATGGGCAAGTACTGCTGACAAAATGATGGGTACATCCCCTGCCACAACTACCGTGTAAACATATTGTTTTGCATAAACTATTGTCTGTTCCGAAGCCCCCAGTACTTTGAGTAACGGATTTGCAAACAGTACTATCAGCAGGGAATAGCCCATTGCTATACCGATTGCTCCGTAAAAGCTGTATGCACTTACTCTATGTGCTTTTTCAAGTTCTCCTTTACCCATAAGGCGGGCCACAAGACTTCCGCCACCCAGTCCATAGAGATTTGCAAGAGCTATTGTCATTACAAACAGTGTGTATGCCACAGATACCGCCGCCACCATATAAGCGTTGCCAGTTCTTCCTATGAAAAATGTGTCAACTATGTTGTATATCAGATTTATTAACTGAGATATTATCGTCGGAACAGCCATAACGGTTATGGCCTTTCTGACCGGCATTTTTTCAAATAGTTCTGTTTTATCCTCGGATGCAGCCATAACTTCCCTGAATCAATTTCCTGAGAAAAGCTGCAATACTATGCTTTATGAAGGATGGATTTGAGTATGTGAGGAAAAAAAACTTTTTTTACCTTAAAGGCAAGTCCATTATTTATGAAGGTGTTTTGCAACTCTCTCCGTCAATAGGATAATCTTTATTGCAAATAGGAACAATGGGGTTTACTTCAAAATATTGCTCATACTTTGGTTCACATGCTGTTGCGGTTCATATTATTGTTTTGAAGAGCAACTTGCAAAATTCCTTTTTAATTCTCAGGCGTTCTTTGAACCCGCTGAACGATAGTGTGAAAAACTTTAAAATACGACAGTATTTCTCAGTTTTCAGAGGTACTTTCAAAACTGATATTTGTGAAGATTGGAATTGAATTTTCAAAGAGAAAACCATTTTTGATAATTGATGTAATACTTTGTGTATTATGAAAGCAGCAAAAAATGTGTTTTTAAACGCAAAGGCAAATTCAGGATTTATGAAGGCAGTTTTAAAAGTACCTGATTTATTAAAGTTCGTTTTGCAAGATGCTCTGAAGATTGTGCTGGAGTATCCGTTGTCCATGACATTTTTACTTCAACAGTCCGTTTATGAGTCTGTCTATATATGAAACATTCAGATTATGCTTGGAACTTTCCATTGTAACAATCAGATTGTTTCCCATTACAATTCCGTGTTTTGAATAAGTTTCCAGTTTATACTGACAGGATGCACAGTAATCCGGATTATCCATAATTCCGAAGTGTTCCCAGTAGTACTTTTTCCTCGTTCTTACATTGAACATCTGAAAATCCGGAAACCAAGTTTCTGTATCTCGATTTTCTTCATTGTAGAATGTGAATTTTCTTTCGTAGTAATAAGGAATTCCTGCAGATTTCAATCTGTCTGCAATAATCAGTTCACTTTTGGATCTAACTCTTTCTCCGTTAAGCGTAACCAACTGCAGATTCCTATCCACACCCCGTCTGTCAAGCATTTCTTTTTCCCAGTATTTCCGTTCTTTAGCAATTAATGTTTTCACATCTTCTGTTTCAGGAGAAACAAAAGGTTGTATCAATGTTTTTTTTGATTCGGGGATGTTACAAAACACTGTTTCAAAGTTCGTATTCTTCTTTTCAATTTTTTTTATCTTTACAAGTGCAGCAAGTTCTCTCTGCAGCTTTTTTCAGTTTCGTATAGTAGTACTTTTCCTGAAGAGCCTTTATTGTATGTTCACCTTTTTTCCCAAGATATACTTCACGGGACGGTTTGCCTTCTGCTTTCAGGTAATATCTGGTATGACCGGCTGTTTTTCTGACCACCAAGTTCCCTGCAGGAGCATCCTTCAACTTACTCTCTGCAATCTTTATTGTGCGTAAAAGGACTTCTTCTCTTTTCATAATTTAATTATACGGAGTTGCAGCAGGTTTTGAAATACACTGTGCGGGGATGTATCATTTTTTACAGGTTTTTGTTAAAAGCGATTATTTTTCTAATCTTAAAATTCAATATTTTTCAAAAAATGATTAGTTTCATTTCAACAAGTTGTAATGTACAAATAGTGCTGTGGAGTCAAAGATGGCTAGAAGAGATGGAAAACGAGCAACCGGAACTATTGGTGAACATGTTCCTGTAGCACTTGCTTTGGCAAAGGCAATTCTTGAAGGTAAATAGCCTAATTACCGGCAGCTTCATCACACTGATGAAACTGCTTTTTATCTTTGCAAATTGCCACTAAAAGCGATCGGTGGTGCCAAATAAACAGGTCAGCGGTGCCAGATTTCCCGGTCACCGCCAACGCAGGATAATTACTTGCTCTTTTCTATAAGGACATAGTAACCATCATTAATCAGACGACATCTGATTCCGTCAAGTTTTCCATCCAAACTCAGTTAATGGCCTCTTAAGCTTCTCATATTCGGGGTCACTGGGCTTAAGATCTTTTCTCGGATTGTAGTCCGCCGGCTTAAGCTCTTCAATCTTCATTTTTACTATTTCCATTTTGTTTCCTCTTGTTAAAAATTATTATTCTAAACTATATCGCGCGATTTTTATGTTTATATAAGTCACTATCGCACGATTTTTATTGATTTTTCTTGTAAATCGTGTATACTATAGTCATACCAATCAGAAAGGAGATTCAACCATGATTGTTACCGCTACTGAATTCAAAACCAATTTTGGCAGGTACCTTGATTTACTA
>JAZLEZ010000034.1:0-2306 GCA_045615505.1 Sphaerochaetaceae bacterium
ACAAAAAGAAATTAGAAAGTTTGATACTTTAATTTCTATCCTCAAACGGACTTTTCTTTGATTTCTACCCTCGCACCGACAGAAAATTAGATTTTTACCCATATACGGACAGGAATCTTTGACATTTACCCACAAACGGACTTACCCTTTTATGACATCATTTCTGCAAACTCAAGGCACACAGAGACAGTCGTGCTGATGTCACGTATCTGACTTTCAATATGCAAACAAATCAAGGGAAGTATTCTTACACCGAAGCTTTACTTAGAAAGGCAAAATTTTCTGTTAATGACTGCAAAATATCAGTACAATTGTTATGAAACTGTACTGGATAAAAGGTAAAGGAAACAAACAATAATTATGAATGGGAAAAAGAAAACATTACTGGTTTTATTGATTACACTTATTTTTGCGTCATTAGATTACTACTTTAAACTTCCTGCAATTAATCTTCACAACAGAGATTTTTATTATTTCATTTTGAGAATCACCTTTGTTTATTGTATTGTAAGTTTTTTATTGTCTAAATCAATCCAGAACATAGTACATAGTTTTTCTGATGTTAGATTGTTGCTGAAAGAGTTGAAAAAAGTATTTAACATTCCATTGATTATCTGTGCTGTTTTACTGACTATATGTATCCTCGGATCGGTTTTTTCAAGTGTAATTTTCAATTCTTCAAGATATGAAAAGCTGTTAAATGTTCAAGCTGGAGATTTCGCTTCTGAGGTTGTGGAAATTTCATATGACAAAATACCTTTGCTGGACAAAACGTCAGCAGAAAGACTCGGGGACAGAAAACTTGGAGAACTTAGTGATATGGTAAGCCAGTTTGAAGTATTGAATGATTACGTTCAGATAAACTATCAGGGTTCTCCGGTTAGAGTAGCAACGTTAAAATATGGCGATATTTTCAAATGGTTTAATAATTATCGTTCTGGTCTGCCAGCATATCTGATAATTGATATGGTTAGTCAGAATGTTGAAATAGTGAGATTGAGTGAAGGAATCAAGTATTCGAATGCCGATTACTTCGGAAGGAATATACACAGACATCTCAGATGCTCATATCCGACATATATGTTTGCTGATCCTCATTTTGAGATTGATGATAACGGTAAACCTTTCTGGATTTGCCCGAGGATTAAAATGACAATAGGATTGTTCGGAGGCAAAGACATTAATGGTGCTGTAATTGTTGATGCAGTTACCGGGCAAAGTGAGTACTACGAATCACAGGATGTTCCTACATGGGTAGACCAAGTCTACGATGCAGATCTTATCATTGCTCAATATGACTATCATGGAAAATACCAGAATGGTTTCTTTAATTCCTTATTCGGACAAAAGAATGTGACTGTTACAACTACAGGATACAACTATATCGCAATGAATGATGATGTCTATGTTTACACAGGTGTCACCAGTGTAGGCGGAGATGAAAGCAATGTAGGTTTCATTCTTTCCAACCAAAGAACTAAAACAACCAGGTATTATTCTTGTGCTGGAGCCGAAGAATACTCGGCAATGTCTTCTGCTGAAGGAATTGTTCAGCATCTTGGATACAGAGCAACATTCCCGCTTCTTTTGAATATTTCAAATGAGCCTACTTATTTCATGGCTCTTAAAGATAATGCCGGTCTTGTTAAGATGTATGCTATGGTAAATGTTAAGCAGTACAACATAGTTGCAACTGGAGCCTCCATTGTTGAATGTGAAAAACAATATCATAATGCACTTTCTCAAAACAGTATTTTAGCGGTCAACAATTATCCTATGACAAAGAAACAAGGCAGAGTAGAGGAAATACGTACGGCAGTAGTAAACGGAAACAGCATTTATTTCTTCCGACTTGAAGGTGACAGCGTGTTCTACAGTGTCTCTTCTGCTGATTGTCTCGAGACAGTCATAGTCAATGTAGGTGATATTGTGGAAATAAGCGGAACTACGGATCAGATTTCAGATATCGTTTCTGCTGGTTTTATTACTGTTGAAAAACAAAAAAATCAATGAATCATGCATTGAGATAATTAAACAACCTCAATTCCATTTAGCAATTGACTCTCCCCCTTAAGGGATGCTTCAGACTGGCAGATGTGGAAAGGAGATTATATTGAATGCTTAGAATCGGAGAATTCTCAAAACTCTCACATCTGACAGTAAAGGCTCTGAGGTTTTATGAAAAAGAAGACCTTCTGAAACCTGCGTCCGTTGACATGTGGAATGGTTACAGGTTCTACGAAACCTCACAACTTGAAACTGCAGCAAAGATAAAAGCGTACAGACAATTGGATTTATCTATTGAA
>JAZLEZ010000035.1:0-14548 GCA_045615505.1 Sphaerochaetaceae bacterium
AAGCGATAATGTTAATAGTTTTTTAAAAAAAATGATTTTTTTTGAAAATTGAATAAATTTACAGAAAAAAGTGTAAAAATATACAAAAACCTATTTACAAATTTTATAAAAATCAATATAAGTTGCATAATAATTCAAATATTTAATTTTCAGAGGTATATAAAATGAAAAAAACATTATTTGTCATTTTGGTTTTGGTTTCTTGTTTTTCACTTTTTGCCGGTGCATCAAAAGAAACTACAAACAGCGGTCTTGTAACAGAAGGTAAGTTGATCGTAGCAACTTCCCCTGATTATGCTCCTTATGAATTCTATTCAATTGATTCAAATGGGAATCCTCAACTCGCAGGTTTTGATATGGCTCTTGCAAAGTATATTGCAGATTATATGGGACTTGAACTTGAAGTAATTCCTATGGATTTTGACGGTATTCTTGCAGAAGTACAGATGGGTAGTGTAGATTTAGGTATTTCAGGATTTTCTCCTACACCTGAAAGGGCAGATGTTGTAGGTCTTTCAGATGTTTATTATGCCGGAGAACAGTGTTTCTTCTGTCTTAAGAAGAATGCTAAATATTTCCCGAACCTTGAAGCAACAAATGATGCAAAATGGACAATCGGAGCACAGACAGGTGCAATTCAGGTAGGACTTGCTGAAGAAAACAGTCCTAATGCAGATATCGTTACACTTACAAAGGTTACTGATATTGTTGCAGAAGTACTCAACGGTAAACTTGACGGCGCTTATGTAGAAACAGCAGTAGCTGAAAGTTATGTAAAGAATTATCCTGAGCTTCAGGTATGTCTCCCTGTACCGTTTGATGCAGAAGGAAATGTTGTTCTTACAAAGAAAGATAGCCCTCTCATGGCTAAGGTAAATGAAGCAATTGCAAAATGTATCAGTGACGGTTCAATGGGAAAGTTTGTTGAACAGGCCGGAGTTGATGCATCCGGTGATATTATTGAGGGTATGATTTAATGTTAAGTTCCGCAGGTTTTGCGAAGACATTTCAGTACATAGAACTCTTCAAACAGGGAGTTGTATGTACTGTTTCTTTGTCTGCGCTCACAGTTGTTTTCGGTTTTATTCTTGCTCTGGTTCTTGCACTTATGAGGATGAGTAAAATCCATATTTTTAAAAGTTTTGCCATAGCTTATGTAGAAGTGTTTAGAGCTACTCCAATGCTTGTCCAGCTTTTTGCCGTTTACTATGTAATATTCGGAGGTGTTGCTCTTCCAAGTTTTAAGCTTTTCGGTTTCATAAGGTTTGAAAGATATTTGCCCGGTGTAGTTGCTTTGAGCTTAAACTCGGGAGCTTATCTTTCGGAAATTATCAGATCAGGTATTCAGAGTATAGATTACGGACAGACAGAAGCTGCTCGTTCGTTGGGTTTATCTGCCGGGCAGAATTTAAAATATGTTGTTTTACCACAGGCAATTAAAAACATTTTGCCTTCTGTAGCAAATGAATTTGTAACAATCATCAAGGAAAGCTCAATATGTTATACAATCGGAGTTCAGGACATAATGTATGCAGTATCTGCAACAAAAGGTGCAACCTACAGAATTGCAGAACCTCTTTTGATTGCTGCAGCTGTCTATTTTTGTCTTACTTTCCCGACAAGTCAGATAATCAACTATTTTGAAAGGAGGATGAGCCATGGTGACAAACGATAAAATTATCAGCGTCAAAAATCTTAAAAAGTATTTTAAGCGAGGATTGATAAAAGCTATTGATGATGTCAGTATGGACATCGCAAAAGGAGAAGTAGTTGTAATTATCGGCCCGTCAGGTTCAGGGAAGTCAACTTTCCTCAGAAGTCTGAATCTTCTTGAAACAGCTACATCAGGGTCTATTATCGTTGATGGTACTGATATTACAAAAAAATATTATACCGATGAAAACGGAAAGAATCATAAGCTCAATTTAGACGAACATCGGCAGAAGATGGGAATGGTATTTCAGCATTTCAATCTCTTTCCACATATGACAATTCTTGACAATATGACATTGGCTCCTATTAAAGTTAAAAACATACCCAAGGAAGAAGCAGAAAAAAACGCAATCAATCTATTAAAAAGAGTCGGACTGGAAGATAGGGCAGATTCTTATCCAATCCAGTTGTCAGGTGGGCAGAAACAAAGAATTGCTATAGTCAGAGCTCTTATGATGCAACCTGAAATTATGCTTTTTGATGAACCGACATCTGCATTGGATCCTGAAATGGTAGGAGAAGTTCTTGAAGTAATGAAAGAACTTGCTAAAGTCGGAATGACTATGGTTTGTGTTACGCATGAAATGGGATTTGCAAAAGAAGTTGCCAGTCGTGTTGTATTTATGGATGAAGGAAAGATAATAGAAGAGGGAACCCCTCGTCAGATTTTTTCATATCCTAAAAGTGATAGACTGAAAGATTTCCTGAATAAAGTTCTTTAGAGGTATTTTCAAAACTGATATTTGCGAAGAGAAAACCATTTTTTGATAATTGAAGTAATACTTTATGTATTATGAAATTAGCAAAAATGTGTTTTTAAACGCAAATGCAAATTCAAGATTTATGAAGGCAGTTTTTTTTCAATTTTCTTTCTTCTTCATCTTCCAATTGTCTGAAAGCAATTTTACCGACAAGAGTTTTAGGTAATTCTTTTCTGAATTCTATTTCGTAAGGTACTGCATATTTTGCTACATTTTCCTTACACTTTGATAGAATCTTCATTTTGATTTCATCTGATTCGTTTACTTCCGGTTTCAAGACAACAAAAGCCTTAACTTTGTGGATTTTATATGAGTCGGGAACACCGATTACACAGGACATTCTTACTTCTTCAACGGAATCAATAATATTTTCTATTTGAGAAGGATAAACATTGTAACCGCTGGTTACAATCATTCTTTTTATTCTCTGTTTGAAGAAAATAAAACCTTCCTCATCCATTATTCCAACATCTCCGGTATGAAGCCATTTATATCCGTCTTTGTGGACTTTGAGGGTATTTTTCGTTTCTTCATCATGATTAAGATAACCCAACATAACCGAAGGTCCTCTTAAACAAATTTCGCCTTCTTCTCCATAAGGAACAGGATTTACTGTTCCGGGTCTGACTATACAGTAATATGTATCTGGATAAGGAAGTCCTATAGAGCCGGGTTTTTCTTTATTGTACGGAGTAAGACAACTTGCTGTAACACATTCTGTAGTTCCGTAACCTTCTCTGACTTTAACAGGTGATTTGTGGTTTTTTAGGAATATATCAATCTTTTTCTTCATCTCTATTGATAGAGAATCTCCGCCTGAAAATACACCTCTGAGATAAGAAAGATCAACACCGTCCATATCTTTATTTCTTGTAATTCCTTCGTAGAGAGTGGGTACTCCGGCAATGTAATTAGGTTTTGCCGTTTTCAGAAGCTTGGAATAACCTTTGACGCTGACTTGAGGAACAAGGATGCTTTCTCCGCCTATAAACATCATTGTATGTATGCAGACACCTAGCCCGAAACCGTGGAAAATAGGCATTGCAGCAAGCATTTTAGCTCCCTGTACAGGTTTATGGGCCATTGTGGCAGTCTGTATGGCGCAGGCATTGAAGTTTAGATTGCTCAACATAATTCCTTTGCTTACACCCGTTGTTCCGCCGCTGAATAACAGAACTGCAAGATCATTTCCTTTCATTTCAACATAAGGGTCATCTTTAATATTCTTTGCTCCTTGTAAAAATGAATTCCATTTTATGACAATTTCGTCTTCTACTGTTTTAGGTTGGAACTTTCTTTCTTTTAAAAGTTTGTATGCTATTCTTTTTACAGGACTTAAAGCATCGGATATTTTTGCTATGATTATGTGATTAAGTTTTGCAGATTCTCTTGCTTTGACAATTTTATAATAGAATTGATCGAGTGTGATGATTGTATCACTGTCGGCTTCTTTCAGATAATATACAATCTCCTGAACTGCTGAAAGAGGATGAATCATACTTGCTATTGCTCCGATATAATTGAGAGCATACAAACATATTACTCCCTGAGGAGTATTCGGCATACAAATCGTAACCTTATCGCCTTTTTTTATACCTAAATTCCTGAAAGCCTTAGCCGCGGTTTTAATCTGTTTTGCAAGTAATTCAAATGTAGTTCTTTTTCCTTCAAAACTTAAAGCAGTCTGTTTAGGATAGTTCTTTGCAGATCTCAAAAGACCGCTTACCATTGAAATATCCGGATAATCCAAATGGAAAGGGACTGCGCCATAGCATTTCAACCAAGGTGCTGTTTTAATATCTTCTTCTGAATATTTCATAGTCTTTCATTCTCCGTAAACTTCTTTGTATAACTGTTCAAAATCTATTTCCGCATTTGCGGGCAAATCCAAAAGTTCAGGTTTCAAAAGCAGAGCTTTTATCATTTTCAATGTATTTGCAAAATAGACTCCGTCAGCTAATCTTTCATCCAATGTTACTGAAATCGGAAGGAAATCCTTCATTTCCCAAGTTTTTCCGTCTTCATAAAAAACAGGTTTTCTTTCTTTTTTTCCTATGATTACGAAAACAGAGCCGGTTCCGAAGTTTGTAATATGATGATAATCTGCATTAATTCCTATACTGCCTAAATTACTGACAAAGTATGTAGTATAGTAGGGAATAATTTTCTGGAGAAACATAGGCATATTTCCTTTTCTGTCCCAGCGTCTTATTAGAGCAAAAACAATTTTAAGTATAAATGACGGCATTTTCAGAAATTTTTCTATCATTTTGTCTGAATCGCTTTTTCCTTCCGTGCTATTTCTTAGTTCGGATACTTCTTTACATGTTTTATCATGCATCTGCTGAATAGGAGAAACCTCGCTGTCTTTTTTGTATGTCTGAATAATCAGACTCTCAGAAGCTCCGTCCGCCTTATTCTTTTTCGCTATATAAGCAAAAGAAATCTCCTTTCTTTCATAGAATCTGCCGTTTCTGATGAAATAGTTCATCACCTTTCTTTCTTTTGTTGTTCTTGATATTGCAGCAAGAACGGCATGGAAAAATGTATATCTGATTCTTTTATCAGTACAGTCTTTGTTCTTATCTGAAAGATATTGCTCAAGTGCAGTCATTTCTATTTCTATTTTACATACTGCTTCATTCTCTGTTCTTGAACCTAGAACATAATTCATAATTGAATGTAGCGGATCCATATCTCTAACCAGGTAAGCATCTTTTTTGTCGCCGCGTGCCATATTGAACTCCTGAAATAATAATATGGTTTTGATGTTTTATAATCAATACTAACTATATAGTTATAGATTACTATTACTATTTTATTTTTGTGTATTATAATGAGCGTATGAAATTTGTATCTTGGAATGTCAACGGACTCAGAGCCGTTTGCGGGAAAGGGTTTTTGGATTACTTTAATTCTGTAGATGCTGATGTTTTCTGTCTTCAGGAAATCAAACTGTCAGAAGGTCAGCTTGATTTGGATTTACCCGGTTATCATACATACTATAATTATGCAGAAAAAAAAGGTTATTCAGGTACTGCTATATTTTCCAGAGCCAAACCTTTGAATGTTACTTTCGGAACTGATAATGAAGGTAGAATCTGCTGTGCTGAATATAATGATTATTATATCGTATGCGTTTATACTCCTAATTCTCAGGATGAGCTTAAAAGACTTGATTTCAGAATGGAATGGGATGAAGCATTCAGAGATTATATTCATTTTCTGGATTTGAAAAAACCTGTTTTCATTTGCGGAGATTTGAATGTTGCTCATAAGGAAATTGATATAAAAAATCCTAAAACAAATATTCATAATGCAGGTTTTACTATGGAAGAAAGAGATAGTTTTTCAAAAACTCTTTCATTGGGTTTTACTGATACATTCCGTCATTTCTATCCTGATTTACCAAATGCATATTCATGGTGGTCTTACAGATTCAAATCACGTGAGAAAAATGCAGGTTGGAGAATAGATTATTGGTTGTGTTCCGACAGATATATTGATAATGTTATTTCATCAGGAATAGATTCACAGATTTTAGGTTCTGATCATGCTCCTGTTTATATTGAAGTGAAGTAAATGAGGTTAATATGAGTTGTGAAATAGAGCTTAAAGCACATCTGAAGGAAGAGGAAATTGAATCCGTTATCAGTATTCTGAAAGGAATGCCCACTTGTAAAGACTTGGGCCCGGTTGATAAATATGATGTTTATTGGTCAACTTCCGAAGATAATGCTCCGTTATTTCGTACCAGACTGGAACATAATAATGAAGGTGCCAGAATTCTGTTTACTCAGAAACCTATGAAATCAAAAGATTTTTGTACAGAATACAATATTGAGAATGAATTTGAAGTATCAGCATCCGAATGGGACAAAGTCCAGTACTTTTATAAAAGTGCAGGTCTGAAGATTTGCCGAATTAAATGTAAAACAGGTTATCATTTTATGTTGAACTGCAATGGTTTTGATATGCATTGTGAAATTCTCAATGTAAAGTATCTGGGCTGGTTCATCGAAACTGAAATATGCGGTGAAAATTTGGATTCCATGGATAAAGAAGGTGCAGAAAAAGCCTTATATTATTTACTGGGTGTTGTAAATGTGCCTTTTGATGCCGTTGAACCTAAAGGCTATAACAAAATGCTGAAAGCCTGCGGTCATGACAAAGGTTGATTTCGCAGTTGACTTCGAATACTGATTGGATATTCTCCGGATTGATCATTTTTTTTGTTAATCCTTGTGCGAATATCGTTCCGTTTTTTAAGAGAATTGTATTATCGGCATAGTTTAAGATTGAATTCAAATCATGTAATACTGCAATAACAGTTTTCCCTTTTTCTGTTTCTTTTTTAAGAATATCCATAAGAAGCAGCATATGTTTGGGGTCAAGGTTATTTGACGGTTCATCCAAGAGTATTATGTCGGAATCCTGACATAATACTCTTGCCAACATTACAAGTTGGAATTCTCCGCCGGATATTCGGGTAACGGGATAATCTGCAATAGTTCTGATTCCTACTGTATCAATTGCTTTATCCACTAAGATTCCGGCTGATTTCATATCTTTATGACAATACCTTCCAAAAGATACAGTTTCTCTCACAGAAAAATCTTGATCCAGTGTGGAATACTGCCCCAAAAAGCTGATTTTGCGTGCCAGTTCCTCTCTGGAGTATCGGTTGATATCTTTGTTATCTATGAAAACACTGTTATTTTCTGTTTTCAACTCTTTGATAAGATATCGTAACAGTGTAGTTTTTCCGCTACCGTTCGGACCTGCAATTGCTGTGAATTTTCCTTTTTCAATTGAAGATTCAATTTCTTTGAGAATTGTTTTATCAGAGTATCCGCCTTTTTTCAGATTGATGATTATTGATTTTTCTACCATCTCAGATTCCTCTTTACAATCAAAAAGAAAACAGGTGCACCTACTATTGAAGTAATGATTCCTACCGGCAATTCTGAAGGCGAAATCACTACTTTGCTCAAAAAATCTGATACAAGCATTGTTACAGCACCGAATAAAGCAGTGGGTAAGGTAAGCCTGCTGTGTTTGGGACCGACTGTTATTCTTATTATATGCGGACTCATAAGTCCTACAAAACCGATGACTCCGAAAAAAGAAACAACAACCGCAGTAGAAACAGATGCAGTTACCAATAAGAATATTCTGTCAGCTTTAATTCTTATACCGTTTGAAATAGCCGTAGCATCGTCCATAAGAAGGATGTCCATTTTATCTGAATTATTCAGGCATAGGAATACAACTATCAGAAATAGAACAGACAACACCGCTGTATGAAAATACGAGGATGCTGAAAAACTGCCCATTGTCCAGTATAGTACTGTATCCAATTGATGTTTTGAAATGTGAATGAGAAGAGTGGTAACTGCACTTAAAAAGAAATTTACAGCAATACCGCATAACAAGAGCTGCTGAATGCTTTTTCTGTTAAGTGTAAAAAGCAGTAACGAAGTCAAGACAGAACCTGTGATGGCAAATAAAGATGTATTTTCAACTATTCCGAGGCCTACAATCATATAAGAAAGAGCAACAGCACAACTGGCTCCGCTTGATACTCCCAAAATGTATGAATCTGCCATAGGATTTTTGAATACACATTGAAATATCATTCCGCTTAAAGCCAACAGACTTCCGGCAAGTAAACAGCATAATGCTCTGGGAATTCTTATTTGTTTCACAATATAAGCTGAATACTCATCCATGTTTTTGAAATCAATTTTTACAGAACCGTAAAAAACAGATAGTGTAAAAAAACATACAATAAGGAATAACAGAAAAACATTCAGTAAAACTATTCTTTTCATTTGAATAACTCCGGATATGCTGCTTGAGCTATTGAATCAGTTATTTCTGGAGTTCTGGCACCCTGTCTTTCCAAAGCATCTCCGTCTATTATTACGATTTCTGCTTTAAGATTCTTAAACGGTTTTGTTTTTTTCAACTGTTTTACATCCGGAATCGAATTTGCATATCTTGGAATAAAAATGATATCAGGATTCTCTTTGAAAAGAAGTTCATTGCCAACTACCCAGAATTCTGCATTTTCCGCAATATTTATCAAACCGGCAGTTTTCAGAATCCCGTCTATGAAAGTATCTCCTGTTGCAGCATAATACATTCCATCTGACCAACTCATCAGGTAAATTGCCTTTTTTTGGAGGCTTATACCTTTGACCTTATTTTCGATGTCTCTGATTTCATTTTTTATTTTCGCATTCAAATCATGACTTTCTTTGTTTTTCCCTATTAGACAACCTATTTCTTCTATGGTTTTATATATTCCTTCAAGACTGTTTTCATAAGATATTCTGTAAATATTGATTCCGGCTTTTTTAATGGATTTGACTGATTCTGAATCCGTAAGAGAAGATGCAATGACTAAATCCGGTTTCAGCATAATTATTTTTTCAATGTTAGGTTTCCAAGGGTCTCCCACACTTTCAACTGACAGGCAAGAATCCGGATAATTACATTCTGATGTTCTGCCGATCAGCTTGTCTTGAGCATCCAAAGCATAAATTATTTCGGTTATATTGGGTGCTAATGAAACAATACCTGCTGAATAAAGCACAAATATTGGTGAAATCATTAAAACCATCAGGATTTTCTTCATAAAAAAATCTTAAAATCTGAATAACTTGATGTCAATATTACTTAGATTGTATTATTAAGTCATGAAAAGAATCGATGTATTTACAGACGGTGGATGTTCCGGAAATCCAGGACCCGGAGGTTGGGCATTTGTACTTTTGTCTGAAGGAAGAGTAATATCAACTTCCAGTGGCGGAGATATAATGACGACAAATAATAAAATGGAGCTGTCTGCCGTAATCAATGCTATCAAATCCTGTTCTATTATCGGTGCAGATGAAATATCCGTATCCACAGACAGTCAATATGTAAAAAACGGTATTACTCAATGGATATTCAATTGGAAAAAGAACGGATGGAAGACTTCCGGTAAAGAAAGTGTGAAAAATCAGGAATTATGGATAGAACTTGATGAACTGTGCAAAACACGAAAAGTGATATGGAATTGGGTCAAAGGTCATGCGGGAATTGAGTATAATGAGATGTGCGATTCCATGGTTCGTCAGGAAATGGCAAAGTTTTTATGACCGAAAATAAAATAAAATTTTTTTCATTATATTCTGCATTCTTCAAAATCGGTCTGTTTACATTCGGGGGAGGTTATGCCATGCTTCCGATGCTTGAAAAAGAATGTGTTGATAAACATAAATGGATTAGTTCAGAAGATTTACTTGATTATTTTGCAGTTTCTCAATGTACTCCCGGAATAATAGCCGTGAATACTGCAACATTTATAGGTTATAAACATAGGGGAGTTGCAGGAGCTGTATTTGCAACACTTGGCATAATCAGTCCTTCTTTTATAATTATCCTTTTATCAGCTTCTGTTCTTCAAGTTTTTCAAAATAATATTTTTGTTCTTCAAGCATTTTCAGGTATCAGGATTGTTGTATGTGCTCTGATTCTGAAAACAGTTGTAAATGTTTCAAAAAATTCTCTTAAAAATATTAAAACAATAATTATTGCAGTTTTAGCATTCCTGAGTCAGTTTTTCGGATTATGTTCACCTTCACTTTCGGTAATTTTTACATTGTTTTTCGGATTTTTGTTCTACAGGTTTTCAGGAAACAGAATCGGAGGTAAAAAATGATTTATCTTCAATTGTTTTTTGAATTCTTCAGAACGGGATTGTTTGCAGTAGGCGGAGGAATGGCTACAGTTCCTTTTCTGTTGAAAATCAGCCAGAATACCGGTTGGTTTTCGGAACAGGAACTTGCAAATATGATTGCTGTTTCGGAATCTACTCCCGGGCCTATCGGTGTAAATATGTCAACCTATGCAGGCTATTCCGCAGCTGGTCTAACAGGTGCATTCATATCAACATTGTCTCTTGTATTGCCTTCTTTGATAATTATTATTCTGATATCAGCTTTTCTGAAAAAGTTTCATGAAAAAGCCATTGTCAGGACATTGTTTATATTTCTCAGAGCTACAGCAACCGGACTTTTGGCTTTTGCTTTGTATTCTGTTTTGAAGTTGTCTTTATTCAACAACGGAAAATTTTCTTATATCGGTTTGATATTTATGATATGTTTTACATTACTTGTTTTTTGTTTCAAGAAAATTCATCCGATTGTCTGGATATTGTTCGGTGTTGTTGTCGGAATTGTTTTTCTGTGAAGATATTTCATAATGCTTCGTTTTGCAAATCTTTATATAATTCTTTGTATATTACTCCCCATTCTTCTGGATTGACATAGTTCAGAATTTCAAGTGCTTTAATGTTGTAGTTTCTTTCATAAATAAAAGATAGAGCAATAATATAAGCTTTTCCAATTTCATCGTTATGAAAATAAGAATCAATCAGTATTTCTTTAACTTTTTCGTTAGAAGAATTATGTTTCAGGTATTCTTTGCATGTTTCTGACAATCCGGAATAATCTTTGATTATTGACTGGTATTCCAATATTGCATCAAGGAATTCCAAATGATCTGGATACAGTGTATATCCCTGTTTGCAGAGAGAAATTGCGTTATAGTAATCATTCAGTTTTGCACAGGATAGAGCCCAATTATACACAAGTCGGTAGTCAACAACTTCGCTGATGGCTGTTTCATATACTTTTTGAGATTCTTCAAATTGACCCAGGTCTGCTTTGACCTGAGCCAATTTGATTGAAGTTGCAATGATTTCATTCTTCTCAACTTCAGTATTCATTGTTGAACATGAAACTGCAAAAACTGAAAAAGTAAAGAATAATAGTATTTTAACCCAAAACAGTTTCTTCAATTTTCTTTACCTGAGCTCTGTATAGGTTGTTGATTGTAGCACCGTAATCGGCAATTAACTGAATCATATTCCTCGGATTGTCTTTTGGGTCAATACCGTTTAGTCTGTCACCTGCATCTCCGAGCCCCGGAAGAATATATGCTGCATCATTCAGAACAGGATCCATCCATAATGTATAAACTTCACATCCTTCAATTGCTCTTACAATTCTTAAAGCACCTTTTACAGCGGAAATGACATTTATAAACTTAATGCTCTTAGGACAAACTCCGTTGTCTTTTAGATATTTTACTATCGTTACAAGACTTCCGCCTGTGGCATTCATAGGATCGGCAAAGATGAGGTCTTTACCGTCCAGTTCTTTGAGATTAAAGAACGAACGATCCAAATCAAGAACATAATCCATATTGCTCTCTTTTTTACTTTCATCTCGTTTGATTTTGAATAGCGCAAAAGGTGTAACATATTTTTCGGATGTATAATCCTGAATTTCCTTACTGATAATCATTGAAGGGAGGAGGGCACCTCTTAACATAACACACATAACAGCGTTGTTTGTAAGATTATCAACATTAGGAATCCTATGAACTGCAAAATTTCTGCAAGGATTTACAACAGGTGTCTTTGTAATAATTGATCTCTTGGAATTTAAAGCCTTATCTGTGAAACAATGATAAAATAGAAGTTCGTAGGCCCTTTGAATATAATAAAGGAATTCTTCATGACCGGTATTGGGATCACGGAGTTTTGCTATCAATTTTGATGCTTCACCATGCTGTTCCTGAGGGGTTTCAAAACAATAAACATGAATATTCGGTTCTTCAGAACATACTTGCTCAAGATATTTTCCTATTTCATTGGAAGATGCAACCAGTTTTTCCTTTGCTTTAAGCACAGTATTTGTATCTGAAGAAGTATCAATAATGTCACATTCCTTCAACGATTGATTATACAGAGATTTGATATAATCGATTTTATTTTTGTCTTCTTCTTTTAGATAACCATCCAAATCCGTTGCGTGAAGAATTACTTTATTATTTGCCATAGACTACCTCAAAGCTTTGATTACAGCCTCAAATACTTCTTCAGGCTGCATTGCATTGCATGTTTTTACATCCCTTATCAGACCTTTTTCCCTGTAGTAATCTATCAGAGGCTGAGTCTGAGCCGTATAGACTTCAAGACGATGTTTAATTGCATCTTCTTTGTCATCATCACGCTGAATCAGAGCTTCACCGGTTTCATCATCAATTCCGGCAACTTTAGGAGGATTGAAAAGAATATGATAGATTCTTCCGGTTGACGGACACATTCTTCTTCCTGAAAGTCTTTCCACAACTTCTTCATTCGAAATAACCAGATTCAAAACACAATCAAGATCAGTCATTTCTGCAAGAGCATCAGCCTGAGGAATTGTTCTGGGGAAACCGTCAAGAATGAACCCGTTTGCACAGTCGGATTCAGCTATTCGCTGTTTTACCATTTCAATGGTAATACTGTCCGGCACAAGACCACCTGAAGCAAGAATAGATTTTACCTCCTTGCCGAGTTCAGTCTCGTTTTTGATATTGTTTCTGAAAAGATCTCCTGTTGAAATATGGGGAACCTTAAAATACTCTTTTGCTTTTGAGGCTACAGTTCCTTTCCCCGCTCCCGGAGGACCTAAGAATACAGCTTTCATAATATAAATCTCCTATGTATCCTTATTATATTGCAATTACACTTTTTGTTAAATGATTAAAAAAAAGGGGATCGTTGAGATCCCCGATAGTATAGAAACTAAAAAATCAATACATTACATTAAGCCATGTAATTCCGTCTATCTGTCCTACAAAATAAGGAGCTGACTGAAGTTCTGATTCATGGAAGTAACCGTCTTTAAGAGCATTGCCCTGTACTGCAGCAAAACTGTCGTAAAGATCTGCATTTGTAGCTGTCTTTCCATTGACTGTGAATTTGCTTACATCGAAAACATGAAGCTTTCCGGCCTTGAAATTTTCAATTGCCTTATCCATTGCTTCCTGTGTTCCCTTTGCAGCAATAGCTTTGTTGAGAGGAGTAACGACAACATCACCTTCAGCAACTGTTCCGCACCAATCCTGAGGAATTCCCTTTCCGTCGATATAGGACTTGATTGTATTATAGAAATATCTAGTCCAATCGATTCTTGAAGAAAGAAGAGAAGCTTTTGGAGCTACATCAGTCATATCATTGTTGTAACCGACATGGAATACACCGGCTTTCTGAGCTGTTGTAGCAGGTGTTGTATTATCTGAATGCTGAGAAATAAGCTTTGCACCCTTATCAATGAGAGTCTGAGCAGCTTCTGCTTCAAGAGTAGGATCTGACCATGAACCTACAAACTGAACCATCATTGTTACGCTTGGACATACACTCTTTGCACCGAGATAGAATCCTGACATACCTGAAATTACTTCTGCAAATGAGAAAGCTCCTACATAACCGATTACAGCTTCGTTAGCTTTAATCTGGTTGTTGTCAATCATTTCCTGAAGTTTCATACCTGCTGCGATACCGGCGACATAGCGACCTTCATAAATTGAAGCGAATGCGTTACCTGTTTTATCACTTGCATCTACCTGAGAGTTGCAGTTTGTGCATCCTACAAAATAAACATCAGGGAATTCTGCTGCAGCCTGTAACATATATGGTTCAAAACCATAGCTGTTATTGAAGATAAGTCCGCAACCGTCGGCTGCAAGTTCTCTGTTTGCATCAACACAAGTTGAATCTTCATTAATGTGTCTCTTAACCATAAGGTTTACATTGTAACCGTCAGCCTTGAGCTTTTCCATAGCAGCATTCATACCACGCATGAAGTTGTATGTATAGCCCTGGTCGTTCTCATCGGCAATGACAACAAAACCTACATTAGTTGCTTTGCTTGTTTCTGTTTCACCGTTTGCAAATGCAAAAGAAACTGCAAAAAGAGCAATAATCATAATGATTAAAGTTTTTTTCATATTTTTTCTCCTATAAAAGTTGATATACTATAGTACTGATTAAATACTACAGAACAATTATAGCATAATTGTATATACTAGAGCAACTTGCAAAAATTCGTTTTTAATTCTCAGGCGTTATTTGAACCTGCTAAACGATAGTGTGAAAAACTTTAAAATACGACAGTATTTCTCAGTTTTTACACTACATTTATCGAATCCAAATTTATGAAGGCAGTTTTGAAAGTACCTCTAAATAA
>JAZLEZ010000036.1:0-7814 GCA_045615505.1 Sphaerochaetaceae bacterium
CAACAACACTGACACATTATGTGACTTATGTACGTAAGTGCTATCGCTCATCCAAGTCCCCCTCGGATTATACTAATCCTCGGGCTTCTGCGTGGCAAGCCACGGGGAATTCCCCATCCCTTTAAGTGGACAGATTAAAAACTACAAAAGCAACAAGCCATGCGATAAAGCATTGCATGAAAACGATTAAAATCGTCTTTGCACCACTTTCCCACTCACGTCTGATAGCCGCAATGGTTGCAGCGCATGGAGTATACAGCAAAGAGAAGACAAGAAAACTTACAGCAGAAGAAAAGGTAAATACATTAGTCAGAACTGTCGGTAATGCTTCTGCATCTGTTCCAAACAACACCGCCAGCGTAGAGACAACTCTATATCTAGTGTCCCTCAAGCTTGCAATTTTTACCTCTTTTAAGGTGTCCCTCAAGGTTGCAACACCTGTCCCTCAAGCGTGCAAATAATCACATAAATCAAGGCGGCAAAAGATTCGTAATTTCCCATAAAATTTTCCTTTATTATCATTCTACTATACTTGATTTGTTTTGATTTTTCCATTTTTTCCAATCTGTCAAATAATGTTTTCAGCGCAACAATATTATCAGTAATTTTCAACAAGGCAAAAAACCCGCAGTCCGAATCGGTACTGCGGGTATTCCGTCAGATAAGCTGTCCGGGAAGCTTTAATTTCTTTTTGAATGGAAATGATGCTTCATAATCTGCAAAGCCCTTGGAATCTTCATCACAGATAAAGTATCCTCTTGGCGTTGAATACTCTCCCGTAATTCCTTCAAGATACCCCGGAATCAATTCTTTGCAAAGAAAGAATGATGAATCCTCATCAACTTGAAGCCCGTGGTACCGGATACCGTACTCACTTGCATATTTAAATCCGCTTTTCCCGTAAAACAGAATATTTCCTTCAAAGCAAACTGCACCGCAACCGAGTTCCTTGGCTCTTTCAAGCGAGTAATCCAGCAATTTTTTGCCGTACCCTTTTCTTTTAAACTCCGGAAGAATGCATATCGGTCCCATTGTCATAATCGGAATGTCGTTGCCGTCATCTGATTTAATCACTGTTCTGACAAAAACATTCTGTCCTATGATTCTGCCGTCTTTTTCCATAACAAAATCAAGTTCTGACACAAAGTCCTTATCGTCTCTGAGTCTTTTAAGGACATAGTGTTCCAAACATCCCGGTCGATAGACATTCCAGAAACTTTCCCTGACAAGATTTTCAACTTCAGCAAAATCTTCTTGCTTTTCCAAACGTATTGTACAGTCATTTTTTTTCATTGTTTTTCCTCCTGATGATTGTTGACTGCAATTCCGGGAGGTTGTGATCATAGTACGGAACCTCCCGGTTACGCTACAATCTCCAGTTTGTTGTACTTAATCAAAAAGCACTCTCCTTATAAAGTATTTATCCAATGATACTGTTCCAATAGAAGCCAGTCAAAAGCACAGCTGTATCAGATTGTCTTGTAAAGCAAATCCGCAATCTGTTGATGTCCTTTTTCAGTAAGATGTTCAGAGTCTATAGGTGATACTTCAACTTTTCCACTGCAATCAATGAATTTGCATCCGTATTTTTCAGATAAAAGTTTGTATGCTTTACCCAATCCCTGAGATTTCTTTACTGCGTATGCATCAAGATCATCGGCAAACGGCGATGAAGCAGTATCTTCCAATATCGGTGCCGGTGCTACGACTATTATTTCCGGAATAAAACCTTGTATATACGGGCATTCCTCAATTACGGTTTTTATCAGCTTTTCCATTCCTGCTGAAATATCATCAATACTGAGATTCAGACACTTATTACAGTCATTTGTTCCAAGCATAATACTGATGATATCCACCGGTTTATGCGAAGCTATACATGGTGCAAGATATGGCAGACCATTCTTCCATGCCACATCTTCCCTGTCGTATGCAGTAGTTCTCCCGTTAAGACCTTCAGGTACTACAATATAATCCGATCCCAGCTTTTCTGCTAAAACAGTTGTCCATCGTTTTGCACTTTCATATCTTCCGCCGGTTTCAGGATCATAACCATACGTATTTGAATCACCATAACATAATACTGTTTTCATATCTGCCCTTTTACTATTCAATATGTTTACAAGTCAAGCATTCATTGTCAATATATCGTATTGAATCACGTATACCGAGTCGTGGTTGAATCTTAAGGAAATCACCTCTTAACGATTTTTGAAATATGAATCAAACAGTAAAAATAATCATGTTCGTATTCAGTACTCTGCTATATTTGATTTCCTTGGCAGAGTTCTGAATAAGCTTTATCCCTATGTGCTTTGATGGGTCAGTTTCACCGGATTCATTAATGGATTCGATATACTTGACTATATCGAATTTTTCCGCAATATCCTTGATATAGACAATCAGACTTTCTTGTGAGATTTTCAGAAATACAGTAATAGATTCCGTTTTGACAACATCTATGTTGTAACCGTGCTGGATGATATTTTTGCACCATTCTTCTATGCATAATGCCACATTATATGTTTTATTTGAATCTATGTTATGTCTTTTGCAGAATAAAAATGCCTGTTCTGAAACACGGACACAATCTTCAATATCTTTGACTTCGAGAAAAATGTAGTCTTCAGGTTCTATGAAAAATGATTCCGGTAAAGCTGATAATTCTCTTTCTGCAAGCACAATTTTTCCAGACTTAATTGAATAATAGAATCTGCTTATAAGCAACATCAGAATGTCTGCAGTAATGAAACCTAAGAATACGCCGTATTTACCGAAAAAAATTGAAAAAACTATAACCGACAACAAAACTAAAAAGAAGTTATAGATTACGGTATAACTCAAGCTTTTCTTAGTTTGAGTGATAGCCTGAAGGTACCCCAAACGGGCATAGTTCAATGTATTAAACGGCAACTGAATTGCAATGCAGAATACCGCAAAAACCAGAAGTCTCTGTAAGTCTGAATCATCGGATGCATAAAAACCGGCAATTGTATTTGAAAAGAGCATCAATATAACGGCGATGCCTCCTGTTACCATCCAGATGATTTTTTTACAAGACCTGTTGACTGCGTAGATTTCTTTTTCATTATTCTCTCCGTAAAACAGACCTGTAATGATAGAAAGTGCCATTATTATTGAATTGCCCGGAATGTTTATTATGTTTGTAATATTGTTTTGAATGGATAAAGCAGACAGTGCTGTTAATCCACCGAAATAAATAATCAGACGGTTGATTATCAGTGGTCTGACAATAAAAATTGAACGTCTTACAAAATTTTCAGATCCCAAAGTGACAATTTTTGCAATGGATGAAAATTGTATTTTTCTGAGAGAAAGAGACAATACTGTATTTTCTCTCATAGTTGCACTGATGAATATTGACAGACTTATATAGTAAGACAAACCGGAAGCCAATCCAATTCCAAATGTTCCGAAATTGCCCAATACTGCAACAAAATCCAATATTACATCAGAAATAAGGAATGCAATACTGGCAAAAGAAAGACTCCATTTATTGTCGGATAATTGCATACCTGTTCGGAACAAAACAGTCAAGACTACTCCGGGAATTCCTATTGCAAATCCTCTGATATAGTCGAGAGTTGACTCCTGTAGGGATACCATATCATGAGATACCCCCAATAAATTAACAATACTATCGGCAAAACCTATTATCAAACCGGTTAAAACAAGAGAGACAATAATTGAAAGGGTATACATTTCAGCAAAGATCTCTTTAACCTCATTTGTCTTTCCACTTCCGATTTTCTTGCTGCTGAATATCTGTAATCCGTTTGAAATACACCCGGCAAACATCTGCACCATCAATATTACAGGATGCACCAGACCTACTGCAGCTATATCATCTGCTCCTAAGAATTTGCAGACAATGAGTCCGTCAATAAAAACGGCACCCCAAATTGTAATCATAATGGAAAAAGCGGATATTACTGCTTTGGAAAACATCTTTGATAAAATATTCTTTTCGTTCACCGTTTTCATAAAAACCACTTTAAACTATCGGATATGGGTTTGATGCTATTGCAAGAGCATTTTCAAGAAAAGCCTTTGACTGTTTGATCCGTTCTTTAAGCTTTTCATTTACTTCGTACCAATTTGTAATGGGTCCGCAATCAGCGACAATATGATTTGAGTTAAGTATCCGTGTTCCAAGATTGATAGATTCCAGCATATCTCCGATTTTGTCATAGCTGCTCCGTTTGACGGCATAAAAGTCTTTTTGAAAAAGCAGACCAAGGCAAATCCCGTGAAAGCTGTTTGTATAAATGCACGAAGCATTCTGAATATATCCCAGCCATTCATTTATTCCTGCATCAATTCTGTATCGCACTTCCACATCGGAATCTGCTTTAATATCCAGATGTACTGAATTGTCAGACATTATTACCAGACAGACATCTTCACCTTTAGCTTTGAGATTTTCAACACATTTCAATGCCTCAGAGACCAGCAGTTCATTTTGTTCCACGACACAATATAGTAGAACATATTTTTTCTCTTTGGGTATCACTGCCAAATCGGCATATAGAGAATAATCATTCAAAAAAATTGGGTCTACAACCCATGCAACATCGCGTCTGACTTTTTGCTGTATTTCATTCTGAAGAAAACTCTCGCGAACGGAAACAAAGTCGATATTCTTAATCATTTCAATTGTTTCTGCTAAATCATCCTCAGTCGTTTTAGTCCATTTGCTTGCCGCATAGGCTATCTTCCACTTATTTTTCATACAGGTACTGTTGAGATAAAAGCCTTTATCATAAGCAACTGAATAAAATTTATCCCAAATGATATCCGTGGAACACATATATATATCATAGCCGGGGTCTTCATGCTCAAGTCTTTCAAAATTATATTGAACAGATGTCAAATTCAGGTTTTTATCTATAAACTCAAAAAAGCGATTTGCCTTTGCAGTTTGTAAATCTTCCTGCAATCTGGCAAGATTCACTTTATTGCCAACTTCAGAAAGTGCAATTCTGAGATTCTTAGCTTCTCCGTTTTTCTGCAATTCTTCTTCAATAAATTCCCCTATTGTTTTGTAATACTCAATCGGGTTTTTGTAATCGTAGAATTCTTCAAAAACTGCAAAGTTTGGAACATAGTCCAGTATTTCAACATCATAGCCCAAGCTTTTGAGATACTGTTGAATTGCATAAGTATGTAAAGGACAAGCGTAGTTCATTGTACGAACATGAATGTTAATTCCAATCAGACCTATTCTGGGTTTTGAGCAGTCTCCGTTATTATGGCTTCTCCACTCTCTGTCCGGTTCAATAATTTTGTCTGTACATGGAGGACAATCTGCCAATTCCGTTTGTAAGAGAAAGTTATAAAAACTTTGTTTTGACTTTGAGATTTGCTTCAGTTTCTCTTTCATAAGCAACAGATATCCTTTTGGTACTTCGCAAATATTACATTACATGCATGTTCATTTCAATCACATAAATGCATTGATATATTGCCTATAAAATTTAAACTCGGGTAAAAATCACAGCGTACCCCGCTCTTTATTTCAGAAATCTTTCAATTAGACAATCAACGTATTCAAGGTTCAGTCCATGACCGGAACTTTCTGATGTAATAATCAGGTTTTCGCCCGGGAAGTACCCGTACTTTGCATATATCTCAATCTTTTCCTGGCATGACTTGCAATATTCCGGATTATCCAACATTCCGAAATGTTCCCAATAATATGCTTTGCCGGTTCTGATATTTTGAACCCTGAAATCCGGATGCCAGTATTGACATGGAACCAACGCTCCATAATCAACGTAAGTTTTCAACAATTTATACTAATGCACATCCGCTCCTTGCACGCTTTAAGAAAGCTTTTTGTTCGTCTGTTATCCGATAACTCTCGCAAGCCTTTTGAATTGTCTTGTTATGGACCCATTCATCAAGCTTTTTATCTTCAATGTATCCTATTGTACTGTCCCACTGTTTTGTTAAGGCAGTAGCAAAAAACCATGAGACCATCATATTCACGTAGTATTTATCAGAGTGAACTGAAGATGCAATCATCAGATATTCCGGCTTAAAGTCGTCATCCAAAAAATATGTCATCAGCATTTCAAGACCGAAACGTATCGTGTATTCTTCCGAAGATTTTGTCCACATTTTTATGAATGGTAATATTTCAGACTTATGTTTTTTAAAGCATTTAGGAGACATAATATCGCAGACTGCCCAGTTGTCTACGTACGGAAGAAATTTTTCAAGTTCTTTCATACACCGGGTAAAGTCCTTAATCTCGGAAATGAGCAACCCATGCAGCATATTCTCATCGTAGTACTTATGAGGAAGTTCTGAAAAAAACTTTTTTACTTCGTCTTCATTGTTTTTGTAAAGATTTTTTGCAAGAGTTCTGCATGCGGGCACTCTCACTCCGATAAAAAGTTCAGAATCAACAGTAGGTGTGAGTTTGGCTTGAAACAGAGCATAATCTTTATCTTGTAATTCAAATAACTTTTTTTGTATTGCAGTCATCTTTTTACCATACGAAAAGAATACACATTACGTCGAGGTCCGGTTGTTTATCCGTCGATATCAAAATCAAACCCCAACCGGCGTACCTACTTCAATAAGGTTTCCATCCGGATCATAAAACCTTACTACTTTCTGTCCCCAAGAATGAGTCAAGAGTTTGTTCACATATTCTGTATCCGGATAAAGTTTTTCAAGTTTTGCTATGAAAGCCTCAATATCCTGTTCTTCGAAATACAGTTCTGAACTGTTGCTATGCCCGATAATGTTTTTTCCGATAAACTTTTCCCAATACTGAGTTTCTTGTAGAAACACCCCTCCACTCAATTCCATATTACCGTCATTATCATGAACCAGTTCAAGTCCAAAAACTTTTTCGTAAAACTCAAGGGACAGTTTACAGTTATTAACTACTACAAGTGTGCCTTTATACTTCATTTTTCCTCTTTAACAGTCTGAATTTGAATAGAGGGCATTTTTTTACTCTACCGGCAATTGAATCTCCGTCAGCCAATCTTCTTCAGACTTCTTGTTCCATATTCCGTCAATCCGGAAGTCTTATTACTGAAATCCAACAGAATGCTGATTTGTCAGAATAATCTACTCCATCTACTCCTTTCTGCCACCAAAAGCCTTCAAGTGGAGGAACAACATAATCAAAGAATCCTTCAATACAATAGTCTGTCTTGTAACTCATCTTCAGAGTGTAAGCTACAGCATAAAGAACGCCGATTGCCTGCTGATATGCTCCGTCTTCGTCATTAGGATTGCCTTTGCCTCTGACTGCAATGTAGTTTGCCTTAGGTACATTTACTATCTCAGGCTTGTTCTTTGGCATGTAGAATTCTTTGTATTTTTTCTTAAAGTCAAATGACATTCTCTTTTCACTCCCAGCAACACTAAAGGAAAAGGTAATCCCGCTTTACAGTTACTTTGAGACCCTTTTCTGAATCAGAGCATTCAGTCCTTGCATCCTTGACGGAATAATACATATCAATCTTGTCCGATTCATTCATATGAATCCAAAATCCGCTCAAATCACACCTGGAAAATGTGTAAATATTTTCTTTTGTTCTGATAACAATTCCGGAATCAACAATTACATCATCATCTGAATTGTTCACAATTCTGTCACGAACAATCATAACCTCTGAAATGACCTCATTTTTCAATAATTGAGTAACATTACATCCTTTTGGATAAATTCGTTTTTCGGAAGAACTCATTCTGTTAACAGAAAAACAAGTAGCTTCATCCTTAAATAAATGGTCTGTACCCCACTTCCATTCAACGGGAACATAAAC
>JAZLEZ010000037.1:0-9249 GCA_045615505.1 Sphaerochaetaceae bacterium
TCACATTCAAGCCCATTGGCATCTCTGTAGTGCTTAACAATACCACCCAATTTGTCGGCGTATATTCTTAAATCACGCACACAAAGATTCTCAAATAATAATCCAAATGTTTTTAAGTCTTTTATCAATCCTTCAGGACCAATTCCAAGTGCAGCACATCCTATTGATGGGTCGACAAAGTATCGTGTATTTGATGTTCTTATGGCAGTTTTTGAACGAAGATTCGGATTCCATGCTTCAGATTCTTCAACAACCAACATCCTGATTAATGAATGGATATATTCCCTAATTGTATCTTCGTCCAACCTGCTACTATCATTGGTCATCATATCGTTCTTGATAGTGGTTAAAGTTGCCTGCGATGAGCAATTTCTAGCATATGAACGAAACAGTAATCTAGCTCTCTGCGGGTCTTTTTTTATCTTATCACTTTCAGAAATATCTACTTCAACCAAACCATTGTAATAATCCACAGCCTGCTGAAGTGCAACTTTCTCCTTCTGACCAATGGCTTTGGGCCAACCACCACGAGCTGTGAAGAAAGTATAATCCTCCAAAGAATAATCGCATTTGGATCCAAGTTGTTCTGTTTGATTGATTATTCTTGCCAAAGAAACAGTACCATTACTATCACCAGATTCAAACAGAGACATCGGTCTCATAACCATGTTCGTTATCCGTCCTGTTCCGCTATGCTGCAATTCCATTTGGTCAGATTCGTATGGTAGCCGAGAACCTGTAAGAATAAATTGTCCAAATTCATCTCTTTTATCAACCTCTCGTCTAATCTGGTTCCAGATAAATGGAATTTCCTGCCACTCATCGATAAGAAAAGGAACATCTCCTTTCAAGAACAATGATGGATTAATTTTGGCTAATTCAATGTTTTGTTCTTTTGAATCTTCATCTTGCATGTAGATACAAGTCTTAGCCATTTGCTCTGCTGTTGTTGATTTTCCACACCATTTAGGGCCTCTAATCCAAACAGCACCTTTACTTTCAAGTTTGAACTTTAAAACATCATCTGCTATACGTGGTAAATACTTTTTCATAGTAGTAATTTTACATATTTACTCAATTATGTAAAGAGTTTTCGGTGATTTGTGGCTATTCTGTTCGGTGATTTGCGGCTATTCTGTTCGGTGATTTGTGGCAATGGTACTTGTCAAGAAAAGTGTTTAAAAGATAATTTCATTTTCTAAAGTGGACTCTGTGAGAGTTTTTCCTTCAGTTTCATTTCCAAAAGTGGACTTACTATGCTTTTTCCTACCTTGCGTGCAAATGGTACTCACTCATGATTCTTGCAATCTTTTTATAAAAGCAGATAATTACTTAATGTTGATTGCATCTTCCGAATATTTTCGATGAACAAATTGACGAAATTGTACTTTTTTAATAAAGTAAATTTAACGATTTTGAAGAGAGGCTCTATGTTTAAAAGAAAAATTTACAATCAAATGCTTAAGTGGAAAGAAGAATCAAATGGAAAAACTGCTCTGCTGTTAGAAGGCCCAAGGCGTGTAGGGAAATCTACAATTGTAGAAGCTTTTGCCAAAACGGAATATGAAAGCTATATTTTGGTGGATTTTTATAAGGCCTCAGAATCAACAAGAAAACTGTTTGATGATTTATTTGATCTTAACTACATATTTCTTCAGTTACAGCTTACTTATCACAAAAGCCTGATAGAAAGGAAATCTTGCATAGTTTTTGATGAAGTTCAACTATGTCCGAAAGCCAGACAAGCAATTAAAGCTTTGGTAGAAGATGGAAGATATGATTATATTGAAACAGGTTCTTTGATTTCCATCAAAAAAAACGTCAAAGACATACTAATCCCTAGCGAAGAAAGAAAAATGAGGATGTACCCTATGGATTATGAAGAATTCAGGTGGGCATTGGGCGATGAAGAATCTGTAAAAATACTTAAACAGTTTTATGATGCAAAAAAACCTTTAGGGCAGATTACAAACAGAAAAATACTTAGAGATTTCAGATTATACATGCTTGTAGGCGGAATGCCTCAAGTTGTTGAGAGCTTTATTCAAAGTAACGATTTCAGCAAAGTTGATGCGATTAAAAGGGATATTCTTACCCTTTATGAAGAAGACTTCAGAAAAATAGATCCTACTGGAAAACTTTCATTAATTTTTGATGCTATTCCAGCTCAGCTTATGAAAAATGCTTCCAGATATCAAGTTTCAAGTGTTTTGCCGACAAATAGGGCAGACGACATTCTACAACATATTGCAGAATTGAAGGATTCCGGTACTGTTCTCGTGGCATATCATGCAAATGATCCGGGACCGGGGATGGCTCAAAACAAAGATTTGAGCAAATTCAAATTATTTGCTACAGATACAGGTTTGTTTGTAACACTTGCCTTTAAGGATAAAAGTTTTATTGAAAACGAGATATATGAAAAATTGCTTAGTGATAAGCTACAGGCAAATCTGGGATATGTTTATGAGAATATCATTGCTCAAACATTATCAAGTAATGGATATGAATTGTATTACCACACCTTCTTAAACGAAAAAACCGGTCATAATTATGAAATTGATTTCTTGCTTGCTGACAAAAACAAAATAAAACCCATTGAAGTAAAAAGTTCAGGATACAAAACACATCCGTCTATTGATGCTTTTGTTCAAAAGTTTTCATCAAGAATTAAAGAAAAGACTTTGATTTACACTAAAGATTACAAGAAAGACGGTGACTTAGAGTATTTGCCCGTATACATGGCACAATTTTTTTCTGAAAAGAGTATCTAAAAGTGGCCATACGCCTTGTGTAATTATCAAAGAAACTGGAGAAGCAGTGAATATGCAGACTTTTATAGAGACTTTTGGATATGCTACCATAAAAACAAATTTCTTTCAGAGTCCATGAAGCAGATAATCAGAATACTGAACCGGACCAAGTGAACTGCGTGTATTCCAAAACATGCGGAATTCAAGAACCGGCAGCTGAAAGATATTTACTTGATAAAAGTTGCGTCTCCGTAACTGAAGAACCTGTATTTCTCTTTTACAGCATGCTTATAGGCATTAAGCATAATCTCTTTGGAAGCAAAAGCCGAAACAAGAACAAGCAAAGTAGATTCAGGAGTATGGAAGTTTGTCATAAGCTGATCTACAACCTTGAATCTGTAACCCGGAGTAATGAACAGATTCGTTGAAGAAGAACCGGCCCTTATGACACCGTTTTCATCACTTGCAGATTCCAAAGTGCGAACGGAAGTAGTTCCGATTGCAACAATGGGCCTGCCGGCCTTCTTTGCGTTATTGATGATGTCCGCAACTTCAGGCTCAATGTGATAAGCCTCTGTATGCATAACATGGTCTTCAAGATTTTCCGTTCTTACAGGGAGAAATGTTCCCATACCAACCTGAAGTGTAATATGGACAACTTCGATGTTCTTTGCCCTCAGCTTTTCAAGAGTCTCTTCCGTAAAATGAAGACCTGCAGTGGGTGCAGCCATACTGCCGCATTCTTTTGCATAGATAGTCTGATAACGCTTTTCGTCATTGAAATCATCTTCTCTCTTGATATACGGAGGAAGTGGAACATGCCCGCATTTTAAAAAAAAATCCTCATCGACAGCACGGTCGAATCTGATAATTTTAAGACTGGAACCGCTGTCATTATCATCAACATCACCGTCAATTACAGCGGAACAGTAAACCTGATTATCCGGAGTATAGAATGTAAAAGATTTACCTGCTTTCTGTTTTTTGCTTTTGGAAACCATAGCTTGCCATTTATCTGAACTAACGGCACCGGTAAAAAGGAATTCAACCCTTCCCCCTGTCTGTGCAATACCGTAAACACGAGCCTTCCGCACCCTTGTATCATTAACAACAACAAGACTGTTTTCAGCAACGAAATCAGGAAAATCGGAAAACATTGCATCCTGATACTCACCGGTTTTCTTATCTATGACAAGGAGCCTGTCATCACCCCTGTTTTGAGCCGGAGACTGAGCAATCAGTTCTTCAGGCAAGTCAAAAGAAAAATCACTAATTTTCATCAGAATAAAGTCCCTTGAGGTTCATCAGGATTCAATGATTTGGGCATCTTATATTCAAGGTGTAAAAGTTCGTAAGCTTTGGCAGTAACCATTCTGCCTCTTGGAGTACGCTTCAGATAACCCTTCTGAATAAGATAAGGTTCATAAAAATCCTCAAGGGATTCTATTGCTTCACCCACGGAGATACACAAAGTATCGGCGCCGACAGGACCTCCTCCGTAAAATTCAATTATGGTTCGGAGAATATTTCTGTCCTGATCCTCTAGACCGTTAAGATCGATTCCCAGATTCCTGATACTCTTGTGAACAATATCCGAAGTGATGATACCATTGCCGTTTACCTCTGCAAAATCTCTGAACCTTCTCAATAGTCTGTTGGCAATTCTGGGAGTACCACGGGAACACTTTGCAAGAAGCCCTACTGCGTCTTCATCAATCTTTACATCAATCAAACCGGCACTTCTGCGAATGATATTGGACAACTCAATCTCGTCGTAAAAATCAAGACGGCAATTGATACCAAATCTGGTCTGAAGCGGAGAACTCACCATACCCGCCTTTGTAGTAGCACCAATTAGGGTGAAATGAGGGATGGGAATTCTCATTGTACGGGCACTCGGTCCCTGCCCGATTACCCAGTCGATTTCAAAATCTTCCATTGCAATGTAGAGCATCTCTTCCAAAGCCGGCTTAAGACGATGAATCTCGTCAATAAAGAAAATGGAGTTTTCCGAAACATTTGTAAGAATTCCCGCAAGGTCCTTGGGCTTATCAAGAGCCGGAGCACTTGTCATTCTTATCTCAGAACCCATTTCATTGGCAACAATTGAAGCAAGAGTAGTCTTTCCCAAACCAGGAGGACCTATTAAAAAAACATGATCTAAAGCCTCACCCCTTTCACGTGCAGCCTTGATGAAAACCCCGAGGTTTTCCTTAATCTTACTCTGCCCCTGAAAATCTTTGAGAAGTTTAGGTCTCAAAATGTTTTCCTGTGCATCCGCATCCTGAAAAGATGAGGAAATAACAGCTGTATTTTCCAGAATATCAAGCTCTTCGTGCATATACTAACTCAACTTAACAATGGCAGAGCGGAAAATCCACTCTTCAACAAAACTCTGACTCTTATCAGAGATTGAACTTTCATTATCCTTCAAAAGTTGTGCAACAACCTCAAGGACACGCTTCTTATCGTAACCCATCTCAACCAAAGCCTGAATTACATCCTGATATTTATTGGAATTACCTGAAATAACATTCTGAGGCAGAGAGGCATCCTGAGTAAACACAAGAGTATCACGCAAGGCAAGAATAATCTTCTGACTTGTCTTTGCACCCAGTCCTGGAATCTTGGAAAGAAAATTCACATCACTTTGATCCAGAGCAGAAATAAAATCATTAACCCTGACTCCGCTGAGAATCTTCATAGCCTGTTTCGGGCCGATTCCGTTAACCTTTATCAGTTCCAAAAAAAGCCTTCGTTCCTCTTCATCATAAAAACCGAAAAGACGCATGGAGTCTTCAGTATGCTGAAGAAATGCAAGAATACGGACATTATTTCTTTCTGCACCGCTGAGGTTTGACAGCTTTGTAGCAGTCTGAGAAGAAATAATCAGTTCATATTCGACACTTGAACCGAGAATTGTTACAGACTGCGCATTTACACAGACAATCTGACCTACAATGGCATTAATCATTTTATGCTCCCTACTCTCTGATTCGAAATACCGATTTTCTTGAGAGTAATACCTATATTGCCGAAACAAACAGCCGCCGCAAGGGCATCTGCCGCATGGTCCGGACGGGGAATCTTGTCAAGATTCATAAGAATTCTGCACATTTCCTGAACCTGATACTTATCAGCTCTGCCGTTACCTGTAATTGCCATTTTAATCTGCAACGGAGTAAAAACAGAAGCAGGAATACCTATCGTATGCATGGCATAACAAACAGCTCCGATAACCTTTGCAACCCCTATTGCCGAAACTTCATTCTTTGCAAAAAAGATGTCCTCAATACTCAGGTGTTCAACATTATGCTCCTGTGCAATCTTGAGAACACTGTCTGCAATCAAAGCAACTCTGTGCTCAAGGCGTTCTGTATTTACTGTTTTCACCGTACCATACGAAACAGGCCGGAACTTCTGACCGTCAAAGTCAACAACGCCCCAGCCCGTATTTGCAAGTCCGGGATCTATTCCCAGAATCCGCATGAATCAATTCTCTCATTCAAAATCGTCAGGAAGTTCCATATCAGTTGAAACCTGCTGAACATCATCCAATTCCTCAAGACGGTCGACGATATTCAGAACCTTCTGAGCTCTTTCCTTGTCAACCGTTGTATAAGTATCCGGAATCTTGTTTATATCTGCACTGTCCTGCTCAAAACCGGCCTTCTGCATAGCTTCAAGCACCGTACCGAAATCTGAAGGATCCGTAGTAACTGTGTAAACACCGTCATCATTTGAAACATCTTCAGCTCCTGCTTCAAGAGCGGCATTGAAAATATCATCTTCGGAATACTTTGAACCGTCATAAGTGATGACACCCTTTTTCTTGAATTTATAGGAAACACAACCTGTAGTTCCGAGAGAACCGCCAAGTTTTTCAAGAGCAGATCTTACATCTGCAGCTGTTCTGTTTTTGTTGTCTGTGAGAGTATCAACGATAATTGCTATTCCGCCAGGTGCATAGCCTTCGTATGTAAGCTCCAGATAAGCTGCAGCTCCGTCTTCACCTGTACCCTTCTTTATAGCTCTTTCGATATTGTCTTTTGGCATATTCTCTGCACGAGCCTTGAGAATAGCTGTTCTGAGAGCCGAGTTAGTATCCGGGTCAGGACCACCCATCTTTGCTGCTACGCTGATTTCTTTGATGAGTTTTGTAAACTTCTGTCCACGCTTCTGGTCTGCAATACCTTTTGCGTGCTTAATTGTTGCCCATTTACTGTGACCTGACATGTAAACCTCTTTTTTGTTAGAATTAACTAAATAAATCTATCACACTGAAAAATTATAAGTCAATACAGCAAAACCGATGCTGCATAATCTGCAGTCATCAAACCGTATCTGTCCGGAACAAGATAGTCGTCCTTGATTGAAAAACCTTCGGGAATTTTTTTGAGAGAACGACCGAATTCTGTTTTAAGTCTGTTCAAATCCAGCCCCTTTGTATGTCTCAGTCCCATAATGACGAATTCCTCAAAAGATTCCTGCTCTGTAAGTTCAGATACCTCATAATTCCAATCGAATATACTTTCAGTTGCTTCAATTCTGAATGTCTTTTCATTGTTGAAGCCCGTAGAAGTTGCTCCGGGACCGATACCTGAATACTGAAAGTAATCCCAGTAAACACTGTTATGCAAGCTGATTTTCCCATCTCTGGCAAAATTTGACACTTCATATTGAGTGAATCCATAAGTCTGAAGCTTGTCCCACAGCAAAGAAAGAATTCTTTCCTGTTCATCCGAATCAGGAAGTATAGGTTTGCTTTTAAACAGAGGAGTATTTTCCTCAAGCGTCAGAGCATAGAGACTTAAATGCTCCGGAGTATAGGATGTAATCAACTTTTCTATATCCCGTTCACTGTCATGCCATTCCGGAAGACAGGTAATAAGATCGTAACTGAGAATGCAACCTGTTTTTTCACGGAGTTTCTGAGATAAAGCAATTCCATTCAATGTCTGTTCAAGAGTTGAATTCCTGCCCAGAAAGGATAATGCTCTTTCATTAAGACTCTGCACTCCCATGGAAAGCCTGTTGAAGAAATTTTCAAACAAAGGAAAATGCTGTAAGGACAGATTCTCCGGGTTCATTTCCGTTGTAAATTCCACAGGTCTGCCGTATTCACATACAGCTTCTGCTATCATTGCCATCTGTTTGACATTCAGACAACCGGGATTGCCGCCCCCGATAAATGCGGTATAGTAGGGCTTTTTCAAACTAGAGTTGAGATTCCTTATTTCTTTTACTACCCTTTCCGTATAGATATTCTTGTTTTCTTCAGTACAACCGGATTTAGAGTAAAAAGCACAATAACTGCATTTTGATGTACAAAACGGGACATGAATGTAAAGCGAAAGATTTTTATTGAAATCAAAACAATCCGTAAAAGAATTCATCAGTGAACGGAACCGATTGTTTTCAAAGGCCATATTCTGGTTGTAACATGACCGTTTACAGACTCTACAGGAACAGGCCCGAAGTATCTGCCGTCGCTTGAATTATCCCTGTTGTCCCCCAGAGGAAGTACATAACCGGCAGGCACATAGATGCCTGTATTCATGGCAGTCCAAGTACTTCTGGCTTCCATATCAGTAGGGTCGGCAATTCTCTGACCCTGAAAATAGTGTTTGGAATACTCGTAATAATCAGAAAAAAACTCGGACTTATTCATTGTTTTATAATCGTTTATAAGATGTTTGGGCAATTCGGACGAAGATAAATTTTTAGATTGAAGTCCCTCAAGAATGCCCTGTGCATTGTAAGCTCTGTAAGTACTCTTATCGATGGTTCTGTGAGGAGCAACTGAAAGGCCGTTCTCTGTTCTGAAGTCTGCTTCGTTGACATATTCAAAAGTACCTCCGGCTTTGATATAGGCCTGTCCTTCCCTGAATGTTATGGTATCTCCTGCAACAGCTCCTGTCCTCTTTACCAACAGACTTTCCCGGATATTTCCGTTTTCGTCTCTGTCTATGTTCACCAGCGAGAAAGTACCCATATAGAGTACTTTGCTGAGAATATTGAAAAATGTACCTCTCTTTTCGAACTGCGGATTGTAGAATGTGATGATTTCATCCCGTTGAGGTTCCCTTGAATCAAAGATTTTAGGACCCTCAGGCCACAACTCCACTCCGTAGGTGATTTTGGAAACGGAAACACGATCACCAATCTTGAGTGTTTCCAACATGGACGGACTTGGTATTACAAAAAGCTGGAACAAGAACTGGTTTATCAGAAGAACAACAAATACTGCAAAAACAATTGCATCCAGCCAATCAAGAACTTCGGAAATAAAAGTTCTTTGCTGTGCTTTGTAGAGTTTCATGGCTTTTCTTAAAGTGAGTTTTTTTTCGAACCTGTTCTGAATGGCATCGAAAAAAGCATCTTTATCGAACTTCATAGGAAAGATAATAAACTGCAAGGGCGGGAAAGACAAGTAATCAAGATTGACAAAAGACCTTTATATTAAGTAATTTTTAACTATGAAGAAAAATATCAA
>JAZLEZ010000038.1:0-42906 GCA_045615505.1 Sphaerochaetaceae bacterium
CATCATAGATTTTTCGGTCCTAAGACCGATCTTCTCTTTAACTTTAAATCCTTTTCCCGTCTTTCCTCTATCCAACGAATCACTGATCTTCTTGATCTTTCTTCCCGTTCGTGAATTTTTGAATTGACTGGAAGCCCTCATAGCTTCCGTAATTTATTTCCTCTTCCCTTCGCTATACTTTAAAGAACTTTATCACATGCTCTCTCGAGCGTGCTTTGCCAAAATAGCACTATTGGTCAATTTGTGTCAACAGTTTTTTTCTTTTTTTTATTTTTTTGTCAGTTGCTCCTGAATATTATCTATTTTTTCTTTAAATGATGTTCAAAAACCTTGTTTAAGGCATTAACAGGACAGATTTATCGTTTTGTGATTGTTTTTTGGAATATATGTATAAAACGGAGGAAAAAATGAAAAAAGGTTTACAATTCTATGGCTTTTGCAACAAAGGATACGAAGGTCAGGTGATTAATATCGAATGTGATATCAGAAACGGATTCCCCGGTTTTGATATAATCGGATTACCGGATACGGCAATAAAAGAAAGCAGAGAACGCGTAAAAACAGCTCTAAGAAACTGTGGTTTCAAATTTCCGCAGCAGAGAGTACTTGTATCGCTATCCCCCGCTTCCGTTCCGAAAAGCGGATCTCTAATGGATTTAAGTATAGCTCTGGCAATTTTGTTTGCCGTTCAGAAAAAAACATCTGACAAAGACATAAGAATAATGGCAGCAGGAGAACTGACCCTAGATGGCAAGATTGTAGAAGATTACAGTACAATCGGTGCAATAGAGGTCGCAAAAAAGAACAATTGTCAGATGTGTCTGCTTCCTGTAAAACCGGAAGAAATCCGAGGTGTATGCAAAGTAAGCACCCTTACAGATGCATTTCTCAAATGCGGAGAGTATATCAATTCCGGAAATACCGAACCACTATATATAGAAGAAAGAGAAAACGACAAAAAAGCATTTTCCGATATTATCGGTTTTGAAAAAGAGAAAGAATATCTGACAATCTGCGCGGCAGGAAGACATAGCCTGTTACTTTTCGGACCTCCCGGTGCCGGCAAGACTTTATTGTGTTCAAGAATCATAAATCTTCTGGAAGATCTCGATGCAGGACAGATGAATGAAGTCAATCATATTTACGGATGTGCAGGACTGGAAAAAACAGATTGCAAACCTCCGTTCAGGGCAATTCCCCATGACATATCCATGATTCAGTTTACCGGAGGCGAAGGCTCTCTTGCCCACAACGGAATATTATTTCTCGATGAAATAACTTCTTTCACAAAACGGTTGCTTGAAGGAGTAAAGGATACTTATGACAAAGGCTATACTTCCAATACCAAAAGCGGAGAACTTATAACATACCCGGCTTCTTTTATGATGATTGCAAACATGAATGCCTGTTCCTGCTCAAATATGGGGGATCCCCGAAAAAGCTGCAGTTGTACTTCCCAAAAAATAATAAACCACTGGAATAAAATAGGAATACCTCTTCTGGGGAGATTCGATATGAGAATCCCAATAGAATTGCAGGATATATCAGAACATATAAACGATAGAATAAAGCCTGATTCATACTATAAAGACAGAATAAAGTTGGCAACACTGAGACAAAAAGCAAGATTTAAGAATTCAGACAGAATAAGATACAATGGTCAGACTCATATAGCAGATTCCGATGTAATATCACTGTATTCAGACGAAATTAAAAAATATCTGTCTCTGTTTAAGAGCGCAGATGACATGAGATCAGTTTTGAGCGTAGTCTCATTGGCAAGAACAATTGCAGATATAGACGACAGACCCGAAGTAAAAGAAGAAGATTTTTTTCAAGCGTCAAATTTCAAAAAATATGGCATGGGAGATTATTTTTGGCGAACAATACGATAAATATTCGATAATGATAGTTGACAATCATTACTTGTTTTTGTTAATCTCACACTGTTGCAATATGGGCCAATAGCTCAGTAGGTAGAGCAACGCCCTTTTAAGGCGTGGGTCGTTGGTTCAAGCCCAACTTGGCTCATGCTTGTAGCAGATGTCCCTCTCGTCTAGTGGTTAGGACAACGGGTTTTCATCCCGTCAACGCGAGTTCGATCCTCGCGGGGGATGAAGGGTTCTGAGAAATCAGAACCCTTTTTTTATTAAGGCAGTTTTGAAAGTACCTCTAAATCAAGCTGTTTGGAACTGCGCATATCCTGTCGGATTCCGGAGCAATTTCCCAATGAACAAATTTTATTCCCAATTCGGAAGCAAATTCAAATGATTGATTTATAAAACCGTTAACTGAATTGCCGCAAACTGCATCAGGAGTATGCGCATCGGTATTAGTGCAAATCCTTACACCTGCATCAGATGCAAGTTCCCAGAATTCCGGAATTGAATATTGATGTCTCAAACCTTTATCCGTTTCAATCATTTTTTTTCTGAGCCCGAGATCGTTGAGTTCCAGAGTAATATCATTGTCCTTTGCGCAGGCAATAATATCCTTGGAAACAGCTTTTGCTTCCTCATCCCATTTTCTGTAACCGCCGAAAAACAAATCCGGATGACAACCTATGATGAACAACCTGCTTTCAATCATTTGAGTGTACCATTTACAGTAAAGTGAAAGATCTTTCAGGTTGAATTCTTTCATATGCGGAATATATTTCAACTCTCCAGTCTCGTGATCCGTCAGGAAATGGACAGCTCCGATAACATAGTCGAATTGTTTTTTTTCCAGTATAAAATCACGGTAGAAAGGAACATAACGAGCAATCCAGTCACATTCTGCACCGAGAAGATAAACCAATCCGTCATTTGCATTTTTCAGAACTTTGACATCGTTGATATAGTCTTCAAGATCCACAATGGACATTCTTGAAGGCATATCATCATAAGGAACAGGGCAATGCTCCGAAAACCCTAGAACTTTAAGATGACCTTTTTGCTTGGCAACATCTGCAAAATCAATCAATTCTCCTGCACCATGTCCGCAGTAAAAAGAATGAGTATGCAGATTGACCTGTCCCTGTGTGTAAAGCATCGCATGCATAATATAATAAGAATTGAAAATTTTGTCATTACATGGTAATTTGTTACCGCTATGGCAGATTTAGACACAAAAAACATAAGAAATATCGGAATTATGGCTCACATTGATGCAGGTAAAACTACAACAACGGAGCGAATTCTCTTTTACACCGGTGAGAATCATAGAATCGGAGAAGTAGATAACGGCGAAGCCACAATGGACTGGATGCAACAGGAACAGGACAGAGGTATTACGATTACAAGTGCAGCAACAACTTGTTTCTGGAAGAAAAAACAGATAAACATCATTGATACTCCGGGACATGTGGATTTTACGGCAGAAGTTGAAAGATCTCTCAGAGTTCTTGACGGAGCTGTAGGTGTTTTCTGTGCCGTCGGCGGAGTTGAACCGCAAAGTGAAACAGTCTGGCGACAAGCTGACAACTATCAGGTTCCTCGTATTGCCTTTGTAAACAAAATGGACAGACTGGGAGCTGATTTTTTTGCAGTAATTGAGGATATTAAAACAAAGTTGAAAGAAAACCCCGTACCTCTCTTTATTCCGGTCGGTGAAGAAAGCAAATTCGAAGGCATAATCGATCTCATTAAAATGCAGATGGTTAAATTCGACCCTGATTCAGACGGATTTGAGTATTCGTATTGCGAAATACCTCAGAACGAGAAAGAAAAAGCACAGGAATGGCACGACAAACTGATTGACAGTGTTTCAGAATACAGCGATGAAATTACGGAACTGTATCTGAGCGGAGATGAAATTCCTTCAGCCAAAATAACAGAAACTCTTCATAAATGTGTTCTGGACAGAACTTTACTACCAGTTTTCTGCGGTTCATCTCTCAAAAACATAGGTGTACAGTGTCTACTTGACGGAATTGTGGACCTTCTTCCCTGTCCGGATGAGGTAAAACCTGCAATCGGGACAAATATAAAAAAACAGGAAGATGTCGTTGTTGAAAATAATCCCAGCGGACCTCCGCTTGCATTGGTTTTTAAAATTCAGAACGACCCTGCGGCAGGAGCGCTTGCATTTGTAAGAGTTTACAGCGGTGTTTTGAAATCAAGAACTGCAGTTCTGAATATCTCAAAGAAGAAACGTGAGAGAATCAACAGAATTTTGAGGATGCACTCAAACAAAAGCGAAGAAATTGATGAACTGCATTGCGGAGATATAGGGGTAATTGTCGGTTTTAAAGAAGCTCAGACCGGAGATACAATCGGAAGCGAAGGAGCACAGATACTTCTGGAAAACATGGATTTCCCGGTGCCCGTTATTTCCGTTGCCATTGAACCTTTAACTGCAAGCGATCAGGACAAACTGAAAAAATCTCTTGAATTGCTCTCAATGGAAGATCCTACATTTTCATGGAAGGACGATGCGGAAACAGGTCAGATTGTAATAAGCGGAATGGGCGAACTTCATCTAGATGTTCTTATTACCAGACTTACAAAGGAAATGAAGGTTGAGTGCCGCGTCGGAAATCCTCAGGTTACTTACAGAGAAAGTATCAGAAAAGCAAATTCAAAATCCATGGAATTTTCCAAGATTATCGGAGGCAAAGAAAATTTTGCCGCTCTTACTCTTAATCTTACTCCGCAGGATTCCGGAAGCGGAAACAGCTATGAAGTCAAAGCCGTTACACGAGATATTCCGCAGATTTTCCTTGATGCCATTGAACGAGGAGTCAGAAACTCATTCAACAGCGGAATTAAGTACGGTTATGAAGTCTGTGACATGAAAGTTGAACTTACAAACATAAAATATGACGAACTGTCAGCTTCAGAGTTTGCATTTGAAGCCTGTGCTGCAATGTGTTTTGATGCAGCAGCTCAGGAAGCAGACCCCGTACTGATGGAACCTGTGATGAATGTTACGATTATAGTACCGGATCAGTATGTAGGAGATACGATTTCCTCTCTTACCTCACGGGGCGGTCTTGTTTCCAGCATGGAAAACAAGATGAATGCTGACCATATTCTAGCACAAGCTCCGCTTGCAAAACTGTTCGGATACTCAACTTCTCTGCGTTCTTCAACTCAAGGAAGAGGAACATTTTCTATGGAATTCAGCCATTATGCTCCGAAGGGAAACTGATTATCGCCTTTATAACCATTTATACGCGCTTAAATGTTTGACATTATACAGAAGCTTTTATTAAAATCTTAAAGACTGCCAATTTCTAGGAGGGAATTATGGGCGTTTCCATTAAAGATATCAGGAATATTACAATCGCCGGTCATAACGGCACAGGTAAAACTTCTTTACTCGAGCAGATTCTGTTCTATGCAGGACAGATTTCCAGAGCTGAACAGGTCGAGTCAGGAAAGACAACTAGCGACTATACAGAGGAGGAAATTGCCCGTAAGATTTCAATTCATGCATCTCTTGCAAGTTTTGCATGGAACGGCAAATCCCTCAATTTCATAGATGCTCCGGGTACTGCAGACTTTGTTGGAGAAGTAACCGGCGGCTTCAGAAGCTGCGAATCAGCACTGCTTGTAGTTGATGCGAGAGACGGTGCTCAGATTGAAACAATCAAGCTGTGGAGAGACCTCAACAGAAGAGAAAAACCAAGAGCAGTATTCCTCAACAAAATGGAACGGGAACGTGTTGATTACGATTCCACATTTGCTCATCTTAAGGAAGAGTTCAAGGCAACATTCGTACCTGTAACTGTTCCTATGGGAAACGGACCGGAGTATAAGGGGGTCATCGACCTCATTGAAAACAAGGCTTACAGATTTTCAGCAGGTCAAAAGGAAGCTGTATGTGATGTTCCGGCAGAATTTGCCTCAAAAGCTGAAGAATACAAGGAATCCCTTATGGAAGCCGCAGCAGAGGGTGCAGATGATCTTATGGAGAAATACCTCGAGACTATGGAACTTTCGGCTGAGGAAATTCACCGCGGTATCTGCGAAGGTCTGAAGAAGAATGTTCTTATCCCTGTATTCTGTGGTTGTTCTGCCAATGGTTCAGGTATCACAAGTCTTCTTGATTTCATAGCAGAAAACTTCCCTTCTCCGGAAGGTGCAAAGGAAACAGTCGTAAAGGAAGACGGTTCTGAAGAAACTGTAGAAATCAAAGCTGACGGAACTCCAAGTGCTTTCTGTTTTAAAACAACTATCGATCAGTTCTCCGGAAAACTTTCATTCATCAAGGTTGTTTCGGGAACAATCACCAGTGATACGGATCTTTCAAACCCTGAAATCGGGAAGAAAGAAAAACCGGGCAAACTTTACAAGGCAATCGGAAAGAAACTTGTTGATACAGATTCCCTGACAGCAGGTGAAATCGGAATAATCACAAAGAGTAATATTGCAGCAACAAACTGCACACTCGTAAATGATGTAAACGCAAAGTACATATACAAGAAACTCAGTCTTCCGAACCCTGTCTATTCTCTTGCAATTTCTGCAGGAGATAAAAAGAGTGAAGATAAAATGAATGATGCGCTTCACAGAATAACAGAAGAAGACCTCACATTCCGTGTTGCTTTCAATGAAGAAACAAAGCAGAGTACTGTTGCAGGAATGGGCGAACTTCACATCAACATGATTCTCGACAAGATTAAGGAAAAGCAAAAGATTGAAATCAATACAAAGCTTCCTAAAATTGCCTATCGTGAAACAATTACAAAGAAGTCAGGTATTGTGGAATATGCTCATAAAAAGCAGTCCGGCGGTCACGGTCAATACGGAAAAGTTCTTATTGAAATTGCTCCTACGGAAAGAGGACAGTATTACACATTTGAAAATATCGTCAAAGGCGGAAGCGTTTCCAAAGGTTATGTTCCGGGAATCGAAAAAGGACTACATGACCAGATGGAAGAAGGATTCCTTGCCGGATACCCTATGGTTGACATCGGTGTAACACTCGTTGATGGTAAAGAGCACCCTGTTGATTCTTCAGAAATGGCATTCCGTCTTGCAGCAAAGGGTGCAATGAAACTTGCTATTGAAAAAGCAGGTGCAGTACTTCTTGAACCGTTTGCAAAACTTTCTGTTTACATAGACAACCAGTATCTCGGAGATGTTCTTTCTGATCTGTCATCAAAACGCGGCCGTGTTTTGGGTCAGGATGACTTAGGCGGAAATATGGTTCAGGTAAATGCTGAAGTTCCTCAGGGTGAAATGCTCAGCTATGCAATTGATCTCAAATCAATGACAAGCGGAACAGGTTCATTTGAACTTGAATTTGACCACTACGAAACCCTTGCAGGTCAGCTTGCAGACAAAGTCATCAAGGAAGCTCAGGCAGCAGCTGCAGAAGCCAACAGCTGATACAAGAAATTTTATCAATTATAGAGGTGCAACTTATGTTGCACCTTTTTTCTTACAGGAATTATGTGTTAATATCCAAATTGATTTGCAGGAGAGATGGATGACAGAAACAGAAATTTTAGAAAAATATCCGGAACTCTCACAACTTGAAAAGCGACAGGAGCCTATTTTTAGGGGAATAAAAAGTTATGTAATCAGGGGACAAAAACTCAAAGAAAACCAACTCAGAACATTGGAAAAGCACTTTTATGATTACAGCATTTTGTATAAAGAAGAGCAACTTGATTTCTCAAAAGTTTTCGGCAACGAGAATCCTGTTGTAATAGAAATCGGTTTCGGAATGGGCACTTCAACGGCAAGAATCGCAGCTGCAAATCCGGATATAAACTATATAGGCATCGAAGTATTCCTATATGGTTTTTCAAAACTGATGTGTGAAATTGAGAACAAAAAACTCAAGAACCTGAAAATAATGCGTTTTGATGCCGTGCAGGTACTTAAAGACATGATTCCCGACAACAGTATCAGTGGATTTCATATCTTCTTTCCGGATCCTTGGCCTAAAAAACGCCACTTCAAAAGAAGACTCATTCAGGTACCGTTTGCTCAACTTCTGACATCCAAACTGAAAAAAGGCGGTTATATCTACTGCGTAACAGACTGGCAGGATTATGCAAATCAGATGCTGGATGTTTTTTCCGGAATTAAAGAACTGAATAATCCCTATGACGGATTTGCTGAACCCCGATTATGGAGACCTGAAACAAATTTTGAAAAAAAAGGACTGGAAAAAGACTATCAGATAAGTGAAGTCTGGGTTGAAAAAAACTAAGGAACAAGTCTCTGAAGTTTTTCCAGAATAAACAGAGCTTTATCCCTGAGATTGATTGCCTGAGTCTTCATAATCATTATATTCGGTTTACAGGGATCGATTGTAACAGAACCGTTTCCCGTCTTTATCATATCTATCAACTTATCAATACTGATACTGGCAACTTTTGAGAATTCAACTGTAACAAGACCGTTGCGCTCCTTCATATGATAAACATCAAGCTTTCTGCAAACAATACGGAGTTGAGAAATATAAAGCAGATTAAGAACTTCTTCGGGAATGCTGCCGAATCTGTCCTTAAGCTCAGCGGTAAGACTTTCAAGTTGTTCATCTGTACGGATTGAGGCTATTTTCTTATAAACTTCAAGTTTAACTGTTGAATCGCCAATATATGTATCCGGAATAAAACCGCTGTAATCAAGTTCCAGAAATACTTCACTCTGGCTCTTGAGATCCTCTTCGCGGATTTTGGCAATTGCTTCATCCAGAAGGCGGATATACATATCCAGACCTACAATTGACATGAAACCGCTCTGCTCTTTTCCCAAAATATTACCGGCACCCCTCAATTCCATATCTTTCATTGCAACTTTGAAACCGGATCCCAACTCCGTATGCTCACTTATTATCCGGAGCCGTTTGATTGCATCTTCAGAAAGAACAAAGTCAGACGGATAAAAGAGATAGGCATAAGCCTCTCGATCCGATCGACCGACCCTTCCTCTCAACTGATAAAGCTGAGACACACCGTACATATCCGCACGATCGATTATTATCGTGTTGACATTGGGTATATCGATTCCGTTTTCTATAATTGTAGTAGAAACTAGAACCTGAATTCCTTCATAAACAAAACGACGCATGGTATCTTCAAGAGCTTCGCTGTTCATCTGCCCGTGTGCGGTTTCTATAACTGCTTCAGGGATTCTTTCTCTGAGCATACCTGCAACTTCCTCAAGTGTTTCAATTCTGTTATGAAGATAAAAAACCTGACCCTTTCTGGCAATTTCATCACGGATTGCCATTTCAGCTTTATCTAGATCAAAACGCTCGACAAAAGTCCTAATCGGTTTTCTTGAAATCGGAGGTGTGGTAAGAAGACTCATGTCCCTGATTTTCAACAATGACATATAAAGTGTTCTGGGAATAGGAGTTGCAGACAAACTGAGGCAATCAACATTTGCCTTGATTTCCTTGATTTTCTCCTTGTCTTTAACTCCGAAACGCTGTTCTTCATCAACTATAAGAAGTCCGAGATTTTTGAATTCTATATCCTTTTGAATGATTCTGTGAGTCCCGAACAGAACATCAGTATTTCCCTCTTTTATGTCTGTAATAACCTTCTTCAGCTCCTTGGGACTGACCATTCTGGAAAGCAAAGCAGTCTTCAGAGGAAACTCATGCAATCGGTTGTTGAAAGTTCTGAAATGTTGTTCGGCAAGAATTGTTGTAGGCGCAAGAAATGCAACCTGCTTCCCGCTCATCACTGCTTTGAAAACTGCACGGAAAGCAACTTCCGTTTTCCCGTAACCTACATCTCCGCATACAAGACGATCCATGACCTTGGTACTTTCCATATCATCTTTAATATCCTGAATACACAAAAGCTGGTCTTCAGTTTCCTCGAATTCAAATTCTGCTTCAAATTTCAACTGCCAGTCGGTATCCTTTGCAAAGGGAAAACCATGAGTTGATTGTCTTCTTGCATAAAGATGAACAAGATTCTCAGCCAAGGCTTCTGCACTTTTTCTTGCCTTGGCTTTTTTATTTTCCCATCCGCCGGAACCCAGTTTATCAAGATGAGGAGCTTCCCCTGCACTACCTATATACTTCTGAACAAGATTTGCCTGTTCAATTGGAACATAAAGGTTTTCTTTTTCTGCAAACTGAATTTTTATATAGTCCCGTTCACGGACTCTGTCGATTTTGAGAAATTTTCCTATACCGTAATTTACATGAACAACATAGTCCCCTTCTTTAAGCTCTACAAAACTGTCCAATGCAGAACTCTGCGTATGTTGCAGTGTTTTTACAACCTGTTTTCTCCTGCCGAACACTTCATGTTCGCACATTACTATGAATTTATGCTTTGAAAGAGCAAAGCCTGAAGAAGGATTGCCTATAAAATAATGAATGGTTCGGAACTCGCTGAGCATTTGCTGAAGTCTGTTTTTCTGAGCATCCGTAGTAGTAAAAATATTGATTTTCCAATGTTCTTCTTCAAGACCTTTAAGCTCATCTTTGAGAAAAGTAAAATTTCCGAAATAGGAACGCGGACCGTCAATATCAAAGTGTTTTGATTCCGTTGTCTGAGAAGCTATATCGTTTATTACCATAGCCCTTATATCGGATTCGAAAAAAGACTTGAAATCAAAAAGCATACTGTCAGGTTTCGGTGCATTCTTATCCTGCTGATATGCTTTTCTGTACATAGCCTTTGCTTCCAAAGTCAGACTTCTGTATGAGTTTTCCAAAGCATTCTTTCCTAAGAAGATGAAGTAATCATCTTCTGAAAAATAAGCTGAAATACCTCCCGGAACCAAATCTATTTGTTCTTCTGTCTGAAGAATCTGTAAATCAATATGCCCCAACTCCTTTGTTATTCTTTGGCTGATAGGCTCAAATCTGCAGATTTTTTCGATTTTATCCCAATCCAGAAATATTCTGACAGGCAATTCCGCTCCGAACGGGAATATGTCAAGAACTTCTCCCCTGACAGAGTATTCTCCCGGCATGGTAGTACTGTCATTTCTGAAATAATTGCCTTCGGAAAGCAGAGAGGCTGCTTTCATTGTATCAAGACTGTCTCCGACCTTAAAATGAATTGTACCTGTATCAAGTTGACTCTTAGAAGGAAGAGGAAGACAAATAGACCTTATGCTGGTAATAACCAGACCATGCTTATCTGCTGTAAGATTTGAGAGACATCGGAGCTGTTCAAAATCTTTTTGATTTCCGGACCATGGACTATACAGGACTCTACCGCTGGACGGGAGAAGTTGAACCTGAATATTTGATTCCTTAATCTCGGCGGGAAGACTGTTATTGGAAAAAATCTGGCGTGCACTTTCATCCGTAGGACATATTAAAAAAGTGTTTCCCTTAATCTTCTGTGCAGCCAAAAGAGCATACTGAAAAAGCGGAAAACCATCCAGATTCTCCGCAAATATTTTCCTGTCAGGATTTGCAACAAACGCTTTAAACACATCTGTTGCTTTAATGTATGTCACAAGCGTATGCACGATGAAATTTTACTTAATATTCCGATTTGTTTGCAAGGCATTCAGCCTTTGAGCTTTTCTATTTCATCAACAAACTGTTCCACATTGTTGAAAGCACGGTAAACCGAAGCAAAACGAACATAAGAAACTGCATCAATACGGTAAAGCTGTCTGAGAGTTTCCTCACCTATTTCAGAGCTGAAAATTTCATGTTTTGCACCGGCTTTAATCTTGATTGCATCTTCGATACTCTGAACAAGGTTATCTATGGTATCAATACTGATATTTCTTTTATCCGTACAGATTCTGAGACTGCGCTCTATTTTTTTCGGATCAAAAATCTGATGATTTCCGTCTTTTTTGATTACAACAATAGGCCTGTCTTCTATGCGCTCATAGCTGGTAAAACGATATCCGCACTTCAGACACTGACGACGGCGTCTCATTGCCGTTCCGTTGTTGGTGGTTCTTGTTTCGAGAACTTTATCTTCTGTAGCTCCGCATGATGGACAACGCATATTTGAATAATATCCGAATCACCATCAGGTGTCTACTTATCTTGCATCAAACCATTTCCCGGTCAGGGAACTTTCAATGCTCTGGTTAAGATGCTCCGGTTTCAGAATCTCATTTCCGCAATCTATACAGAAGTTGTCGCTCATACCGGAAATATAATCAAAAATCACTCTGCCGAAATTACCGTCAAATTCAATATAAGATTCCTTTTTTTCCGTAATGTAGTTATAGAAACCTGCTGCTACCATGTTACCTTCATTTCTGTACTTTCTTTCATCAAAGCCGTTTGACTCAAAGAGATTCCCCAGATAATCGTAAATCAGATGAATGAGACGGGAGTAATACTTTTCATACCCTGCCAACATGGGGGAACGGTAAATATTTTTGTAGTTGAACTCTATCATCTTGCTCATTGCCTCATAAATCGGCTCTGAAAAACTGATTGCCCCTTCCCTCTCCGATGTGCTGATAATATCTTCTACAAGAGTATTTATCATTTCACCGTTTGTTGTACCCATAAAACGGGATACATCCTCAGGCATATCAGTGCTTTTTACGATTCCCAGCCTGACGGCATCTTCAAAATCACGACCCATGTAGGCAATCTGATCCGAAAGCCGTACAATACAGCCTTCCCAAGTTGCCGGCATCAGGTTTTTCTTTGTTTTAATGTTTTCAAGTTTTTTGACTCTAAAATCCGGTTTCAGAGAACGGACAAACACTTCACCGCAATGGCTTACGATACCGTCGCGAACAGCATAGGTCAGATTGAGGGGTGTAAGAAAATCCACAACTCTGAGAGAATTGATTTCATGTTCAAATATTCCCAGACCTTTTTCCTGCATCATTGAACTGATAATTTTTTCTCCGATATGCCCGAAAGGTGTATGACCCAAATCATGACCAACACCTATTGCCCATGCAAGTTCATCATTAAGATGCATTCCTCTGCATATTGCAGTTGCAATCGAAGCTACATGCAGTACATGTTCGATTCTTGTACAGATGTGGTCGTTGCTGGGGGCGAAGAAAACCTGTGTTTTGTGTTTGAGTCTTCTGAACGGAGAACTGTGGAGAATAGCTGTAGTATCCCTGTAATAAGGGCTTCTGATATCTTCTTTTCTGTCCTTTACTCTGGAGGCAAGGACTTCATCTGATAACTGATTTATAAAACTCATAACTTATGTTATCATATAAAGGTATGATTAACTATATTGTTGTACTGTCATCATTGATTCTTGATTCCGCATGTTTTGCTTTCTGTCTCAAATTCATTATCACCAGAGAATGGATGTACTGGATTGCTCCTCTGCTGTTAAGTCTGAGTATGGCAGTAGCTTCAATAATGTGTCTTATGAGTATTACATTGGAAAACAACCAGCCTCAGATAGTATCTTTTGCATTTGCCATTTCCGTTGTTCTTTCCGTCATTTCCTTTTTTTGGCTCATTTCACTTCTGCTGTTCAACTACAGAATCAAAAACGGAGATAAATAATGCCAGTTGTTTTTCTCTGCGGACAAAAAGACTGCGGAAAAACTTTTTTTCTCAACCTACTTTGCAAAAAAGAAAAAATCAAAGGTTATGATCTTGATGAAGAAATATTGAAATCAACCGGTAAAACCGATATCAGAGAACTGTATGCCATACTTGGAGAAACGGAATTCAGAAAGACAGAAGAAAAGACATTTGACAATCTTATGGCATCACTTAACGGAGAAAATGCCGTAATTGCACTTGGAGGCGGAGCTGTCAAACTGGTGGAAAAAGCAAATTTATACGGAAAGACCGTTTATCTTTATCAGTTGCCGGATATTCTTTTTTCAAGAATGGAACAAGAAGGATTACCCTCTTTCATAAGAGATAAAAACTCATTCATTGAACTTTTCAATTTCAGGAATAAAATATACACACAGAGTTGCACAAGGATAATAGACTTGTTTCAGACAGAGGAAGAAGTAGTATGTCAGACACTTTCGGAAATGTACTCAAAATAACCACATTCGGCGAATCTCACCTTCAATATGAAGGAGTAGTTCTTTCGGGACTTGAAAGCAATTTTCCTATATCAACAGATGAAATATGCCAAGATTTAAGCAGAAGACGACCCGGAAAACCCGGAACAAGCGAAAGGTGTGAAGAAGACAGATTTGAAATTGTCAGCGGAATCTTTGAAGGAAAGACAACAGGAACAGCTCTGGCAATTCTTATAGAAAACAAAGATATCAGAAGTGATGACTATGAAGCCCTAAAGGATGTTTTCAGACCGGGGCACGCAGATGAGACATACATGAAAAAATACGGAATCCGGGACTACCGAGGCGGTGGAAGAGCAAGCGGAAGGGAAACTGTTGCCCGAGTTGCAGCAGGAAGTATCTGTAAACAGATTTTGAAAACGCACGGAATTACAGTCAGTGCGGAAATACTGTCTATCGGCGGAAAAACTGAAAACTGGGAAGAAATAATTGAAAATGCCGGATTGAACGACGATTCTGTCGGCGGGAAAATAAGATGTACCGTAAAAGGACTGGAAGCCGGAATCGGAGAACCCATATTCGATAAACTTGATGCAGTAATCTCTCATGCAGTTATGTCCATAGGCGCAGTAAAAGGAATCGAGTTCGGAAGCGGTTTCGGTTGTGAATTTCTGAGCGGTAAAGAAAATAATAACCCGAAAAATGCCGGAGGAATCCTAGGTGGAATTTCAGACGGAAACGATATTGTATTTGATGTTGCCGTCAAACCGACTCCTTCCGTCGGACTTGGAAAGAGACATGATACCTGTATTGTTCTGCGAATGGCGTCTGTTGTGGAAGCAATGACGGCAATCGCTGTTCTGGATATGTATTATATCCGTCACGGCAACTGCAGACCTGTAAACAACTCAAACTGAAACTTTCCCTGAATTTTCAGGAAATCGACTCCTGTAATAATCTTACAACCTGCTTTTTCTGCCCGTAGGAGAAAAGGTGTCATTTCAGGCTTGTAGTAAAGGTCACATACTGTTTCTCTTCCGCTGAACCGATAATCTGTTGCAGTATCTTCTGCTGTACTGACGGCCTTTACCACAACATCTGCTTTATAGCTGTAAAGGGATAGATTTTCCATATTATCGAACTCACAACCCATTTCATCGGCCAATTTCTTTGATTTAGAAAAAGTTCTGTTGAAAACGGTAATATCTGTACTATTATCAGAAAGACTTTTTACAACGGCTTCAGCAGCACCTCCGGCACCTATTACTATGGCTTTTTTACCTTTGAAAAGTTCTGCCGAGGCTTCATAATCCGTGTTGTATCCTTTCCATTTTCCACCTGTTCTGACAACAGTATTGCACGCACCTGTACTTTTACATTCAGAAGTCATTTCACTTAAGAAACGCAGTACTTCTCCCTTAAAAGGAGCTGTAACGGAAAAACCATTAATATTCAGGTAATCGGCAAGGCTGAAGAAATCTGAAACAGAATCAACGGTAAACGGTATATAAACAGCATCAAGATTCAGTTTTTCAAAACCTCCGTTGTGTATTTGAGGAGACAAGCTCTGACTCACAGGGTTTCCGATTAGGCCGTAAATATTAGTGGAAAATGATAATTTATCCGCCCTGTAAAGATTCTTCATCCTATACGCATCAAGCATACCCGGAGCAATGTTTTCTTTACTGCAATACATTAGAAAAGAACCGGTGCTCCTGTAGAGAATTCTGGACGGAACTCCATAGTCACCCATTCCGACGATGATTTTTTCTTCTATGTCCGCACATTCATCTTTCAATCTGAAAAGGCGTTCGAGATCGGCAATACCGTTGATTCTTACGGACAGCTTCGGAATGTCTCCGCAGGACGCTGCATCTTTTATAAGTTCAGCAGAATTTTCCGGCATACATTCCATATTATGATAGGACCTTATTACTCTTATTCTTCGTTCTTTCAGACTGTTCTCAAACTGATGATTGTAAAAATCATTTTCAAGATCAACATAGGAAAAGCATCCTTCGGCAATTTTTTTCATTACATCAAGACGCTCTGTCTCTTTGGCAGAATAATTTCCTCCGTCACTCTTTCTGCGTAGAGTAAGTATTACCGGTTTTTCTGTAATTGACGGAAAGGCTGAAGCTTTTGCGATTTCTGAAACATCAGAAAGGTCCAAAAAGTCCGCCCGTAACTCAAAAGCATCGGCAAGGTGACCGGAGTTTCTGAAAATTTCTTCATTTTCGAGCATTGAATGACCGTTCAAAGTCAGGCAAATCATTGCTTTTTCCTTTCTTGACTAGGGTATCTTAACATTGATACTGTGTAAAAGCAAACAAAGGAATTTTATGGGCATTCTTCAGGTTCAGAACATCAATCTCTCTTTCGGTGACAGAGAACTTCTTAAAGATGTTTCTTTAACTTTGTCCGAACATGCAAGAGCTGCTCTTGCGGGAGGAAACGGAGAGGGAAAAACAACTCTGATGAAAATAATTGCCGGACTGATGACCAAAGACGACGGCACAATTACAAAAACCAAAGATATGAGAATCTCGTACCTTCCTCAAAGTGACATAGTATTCCGTGATAACACTGTTTATAAAGAAATAGAAAAAGCCTATGCAAGATTTGACGAAAATCTTCGACGGCAACATGAAATCGAGAATATGCTTGAATCGGCTTCGAATGACAGCCTCCTTTTTGAACTGAACATACTTCAGGAAACGCTTCTCGAAAGTCCGTACTACAACAGAAAAGCACAGATATATGACATTGCAAAAGGTTTGGGTTTCTCGGCAACAGACCTTGAACGACCATGCTGTGAATTTTCAGGCGGATTTCAGATGAGAATTGCCCTCGCAAAAGTTCTTGCAGAGGCCCCTGATCTCATGATGCTTGACGAACCCACCAACTATCTTGATATTGAAGCCAGAACTTGGTTAAAGGAATTTCTGAAAAAATTCAAAGGTTCCCTTCTGATTGTCTGCCACGATAAAGGTTTTATGGATGATACGGTAAACGAAGTGTATGAGCTTTTCAATTCCCGTCTTACCAGATACAGCGGAAATTACTCCTTTTACGAAAAACAGCGGAAAACTGAAATTCATACACTGGAAAACGCCTACAGAAAACAACAGGAAGAAATAGAGAAAACAGAACAGTTCATTGAGCGTTTCAGATATAAAGCAACAAAGGCAAAACAGGTTCAGAGCCGTGTAAAACAATTGGACAAAATAGAACATATTGTTGTTCCTTCTCACCTTAAAACTCTCAGATTTTCCTTTCCGGAACCGCCCCACAGTCCAAATGACATGGTGGTAATAGAGAATCTTTGCAAAACTTACAACAGAGAAAGCCAAAATCCTATAAAAGTCTTCGAAAATTTTTCCATGATTATAACCAAAGGACAGAAAATTGCCGTCACAGGTCACAACGGAATCGGAAAAAGTACTCTTTTAAGAATTATCGCACAGCAGGATTCAGATTACTCGGGTACAGCAAGACTCGGAAGCGGAGTGAAAACCGGTTACTACTCTCAAGATACCGCCGATTCCCTTAATATGGACAATTCTGTAATTGAAGAGGTACTTCCCTACGGAAATGAGGCAAAAATCAGAAACGCACTCGGTTCATTTCTGTTTTCCGGAGATGATATTTACAAGGAGATAAGTGTACTTTCCGGTGGAGAGAGATCCAGACTTTCACTTTTGAAAATACTTCTCCAGCCTGCTTGTCTGCTGATACTGGACGAGCCGACAAACCATTTGGATATAAATGCAAAAGATATGCTTCTCAAAGCCCTGAAGGAGTACAACGGAACAATTGTTTTTGTCAGCCACGATGCATATTTTATAAAAGGTCTAGCCGACAGAGTACTTTATCTTTCTGAAGACAAACCTGAATTCTTCAATGGGGATTATGATTATTTTGAATGGAAAATGAGCCACAGACTCGGTTTGGATAAAGAGCCGAAGCCTGAAATATCTAAAACTTCTTCAAAAATTGACAGACTGGAAGAAAACCGAAAGCGTAATCAACTAAACAGGCAGAAAAAAGAGCTGCAGGCCCTTTTAACTAAAATAGAAGAGCTGGAAGGACTGATTGCCGAAAGCAAAGCTCAGATGAATCTTCCGGAGAACTACTCTGATCCGAAAAAGGCAAAATCTCTGTCAGAAACAATTGAAAAACTCGAAATCCTAAAATCCGAATGTGAAGAAGAATGGCTTTTGAAATCCGAATCTTAATCTTTTTCCGGAATTTGATTATATTTCAACTATGAAGAAATTATTTTTAGTCCTTGTAATTGTGTTATCGGTTTTCTGTTCATGTACGAAGATTGTCTCCGCAGATAAACAGGAAGAACCCAGAATCTCGGTTTCAGGAAGCGGAACAGTAATTCTGAATCCTGATATTGCTTCTTTTACCATTCAGATTTCAGAAACTGAAGAAACGACAAAGCAAGCTCAAAACGCAGTAAACAAAAAGATTTCCGATGTCATCACTAAACTTGAGGAAAACGGAGTTGAAAAAGACAAACTTACAACACTTTCCCTGAATATCAACACAGTATATCATTGGGATGAAAACAACAAACAGGTCAGAGACGGAGAAAGAGTATCTCAAAGCCTGAGAATTATTCTTGACGACATTTCGGTTTTCTCGACTGTAATTGATGAAATCGGCCAGATTTCAGGCATTACTATTTCCAATGTAAATTTTGATGTTGCAAACAAACAGGATGCAATGGAAAAAGCCAGAGAGCTTGCTTTTGAAGATGCAAAAGCAAAAGCACTTACCTACTGTGAAATGTCGGGGCTCAAGCTTTCAAAACCGATTTCAATTTCAGAATACAACTCTACTAGAAGTCCCAAGGTTGCAAACATGAAACTTGCTGCAACTGCCGACGGTGCCGTGGAATACGGATATTCAACCGAAATACCCAGCGGAGATTATTCTGTTTATGTGAATGTGGATTGCGTTTTCGAAGCTAAATAAGATCCAGAGTATCATAAAAATCCGCAGCGTTACGCAGTAGAGGAACATCTGTTTCAAGCGGTGTAATGTTGTCGCCTGTAATTGCAACAACCCTCTTGATTCCGGCATTAAAGGCACTTTTCAAACCACTTTTTGTATCTTCAAAAGCTATACAACATTCTGAATCCGTTTTCAGAACTTCAACAGCATGTCTGAATATTGCCGGATCGGGCTTACTGGGAAAATTACCGCTGGTACAAATGATATTCTGTTCTTCAAACAGTTCATCTACCGGCAACATGGCTCTGAATTCTTTCATAAGTTCATAAGTTGCAGATGTACAGATTGCAACTGTAATGCCTTTTTTCTTAGCCTTTTCAACAAGTTGCCTCAAACCGGGAGCCAGAAGTAAAGGTTCAGACTCATGGCAGACATCCAGATAGTTTCGATTCTGAATATCAAGATACTCCAAAAGCTTTTCCTTGGGGAGGTTTTGCTCTCTGAACAATTCCTCAACCGTATTGAAGCCCGTTCTTCCGTTCAGGTTAAGGTATTCCTTCATAGTGTAATCCCGTCCGAACCAAGATTTTACACTCCTGTTCCAAGCCTTGTAATTTATCAGCGTATCTTTAAAACAGGTGCCGTTGAAATCAAAAATAAGATGAGTTGTTTTCATCAGTCTGTAGTGTAATTGTCAAAGTATCCCTGAATAAAAATGACAGGTGTGCCCTTATCTCCGCTTCCGCTTGTAAGATCTGACAGTGAGCCTAAAAGATCTGTAAGCTGACGGGGAGTTGTTCCCTCACTTGCCATCTGACCTTTGAGGTTGCCGTCCTTTTCTCTTATACTTGCCTTAATTGCATCTTTCAGTTCCGTTCCCTTGAGATTACCGTACTGATTATCTGCAAGATATTTCAGCTTCAGTTCATTGGGAGTTCCGCAGAGACCTTCAGTATGGAAAGGCGATACTACAGGGTCTGCAAGTTCCCAGATTTTTCCGACCGGATCTTTGAATGCTCCGTCTCCGTAAACCATTACTTCAACAGTTTTTCCTGTTTTTTCCTTCATTCTTATCTGAATCTCTTCAACAAGACTCTGCCCTTCTCTGGGGAAAAGTTTGACTGTATCTTCAGTTGCTTTATTGGAACCGAGCAATCCGTACTTTTCATTGAAACCGCTTCCGTTTACGGACTCATTGAGAATGTCATCCATTCCCAAAACAACCTTTGCACCACCCTTTTTCAGTAAATCTTTTGTTCTGAATCTTGTATGAATGTCACAGGCAATTACTTTATCCGTGTATCTGAGGATAGCCCGAGGCTGATTTGCAAATATTATTTCACATTCGGCCCCGCATTCTTTCACCAGAGAAGAATAATACTCGACATAATCAACACCGGTGAACTGATGCTTGTAAACGCCGAATATACTGCGATACTTTTCAATTGAAAGAACATCTGTATAAGGATTCAGTCCACTTTCATAGAGTTTATCCAAATCCACTATGGCATTTCCGACTTCGTCACTGGGCCAACTGAGCATAAGAACAACTTTCTTTACACCCAGAGCAATACCGCGAAGACAAATTGCAAACCGGTTACGAGACAAAATAGGAAAAACAACACCTACAGTGTCTCCTCCGGTTTTCTTTTTCACATCTGTAGCAATATCGGAAACAGAAGCATAGTTTCCCTGACTTCTGGCTACGACAGATTCTGTAATAGCAATTACATCTCTGTCGTGAACAGTAAGTCTTCCGTACTCAACTGCTCCGAGAACACTGTCAACAACAATCTGTGCAAGGTCATCACCCTTTTTGATAACCGGACATCTGACTCCGAATGAAGCTGTTCCAATCATTCTTTCCATATCTTTATTCCTTTTTATTCTTCAGATTCCATTTCGCAGATATCAGGAAGAGTCCTTCCCCGTTCCGCAAAATCAAGACCGTAACCCACAACCCAAACATCGGGGATATCAAAACCCAAATAATTGATTTCTACGGGAAATTCGATTCTGCTCGGTTTGCGTGCAAGTACAATTGTTTTTACACTGTTTGTATATCTTGATTTGAAATTTTTAATAATGTAGTCGAGCGTATGCCCGCTGTCCAGAATATCTTCAACGATAAGAACATCACGGCCTTCCTGATTTTCCCGGCAATCCATGATTATTCTGACATTACCGCTCCGCTTATCTGAATGACCGTAACTTGAAACGGCCATAAAATCAACAACATGAGGAATGGTAAGATGTCTGCATAAATCTGCCATAAAAATGAAAGAACCTTTGAGAATTCCTACCAAAATCAACGGTTCTTTAATATCCTTGTAATCGTTGTTAATCTGATTCGCAAGTTCTTCAATTCTTTTTTCAATCTGATTTCTGTCGATAATGACTTTTTTTATATTCATCAGCATACTCCTGTACTGATTTTAATTTTGTCATTTTTTAAAACTATTGTCATTACAGTCGGTTAAATAAGTGATAAAATCTGTTTTATGAAGATTCATGATTTTGATACGGCTCTTAAAAGAAAAGGTTGTGATGCGCTTGCCTATGACAAAGTCCCTGACAGTTTTAAAAATGTTGCTATTCCATCTGAGACTGAAATAATTCCCATGTGGGTTGCCGATATGAGTTTCAAATGCTGTCCCTCTGTTCTGGAAGCAGTGAAAAAACGTCTTGAAATGCCGAACTTCGGATATTTCAACCTTTCGGAAAAATATTATGAAAGTATTCTATCTTGGCATGGGAAATACAAAAACGCTCCTTATATCACAAAAGAGTCCTTAGGTTACGAAAACGGAGTACTCGGAGGAGTTGCAACTGCTATGTGCGCCCTTACAGCACCGGGGGAAAGTGTTCTTGTCCACAGCCCTACATACTGCGGCTTCATAAGTGTTTTCAATGATACAGGAAGAAAGATTGTAACAAGTTCTCTCATGATGGATAAAAACAATATCTGGAGAATGGATTATGACGATATGGACAGAAAAATCAAGGAAAACAATATACACCTTGCAATCTTCTGTTCTCCGCATAATCCAACCGGAAGGGTATGGGAAAAAACAGAAATTGAGAAAGCTATGGAAATTTACAGGGAAAACCGATGTATTGTAATCGCAGATGAAATCTGGTCAGACATCATTATGCCGGCATATTCTCATACCCCCACTCAGAGTATAAGCGAAGATGCAAAAAACAGAACAATAGCTTTCTACGCTCCCAGCAAAACTTTTTCAATTGCCGGTCTCATAGGTTCATATCATGTAATTTTCAACAAAGAACTGAAAGAGAAGATTGAATCAAAATCAAGAATGACGCATTACAATGATTGTAATGTTCTTTCCATGCATGCTCTGACAGGTGCTTATTCTGAGGAAGGTCGAATATGGGTCAATGAGATGATAGAAACAGTCAACGGAAATATAGAATATGCTGTTGAATGGTTCAGAAAACACACACCCGAAATCAGAGTAATGAAAAGTCAGGGTACATATATGCTCTTTGTTCTCCTTAAACCTTGGTGTGATGCACATAAAATCAGTGTAAAGGAAATTCAGGAAAAAGCTGTAAAACTTGGAGTAATCTGGCAAAGCGGTGCAGACTTTTTTGTTCCGGATGCAGTCCGGATGAATCTGGCACTTCCTTTCTCGCAGTTAAAAAAAGCCTTTGGCCGTTTGGAAGAAGTATTTAATGTCTGAAAGGTACTTTCAAAACTGCTTAATAATATCAAGTTTTCTCTTAGTATAGGGATGTTCCCTGAGACTTAAATTCAGCCGGGTTTTCCCGTACAGAACAGTCTTAGGATGTGTAAATTCCCTGAAGCCCCACTCTCCGTGGTAAGCTCCCATTCCTGAATGACCGGTACCGTTAAACGGAGTTCCCGGAACCATAAGATGCATACAAACCTCATTTATACATCCGCCTCCGAACTGTCCTTGGGACATTACCTTCTCTGCCCACTTCTTATTTCCTGTAAATACATAAAGAGCAAGTCCGTGTTCTCTGGATGAAATTTCATTTACAAGTTCATCTGCCTTTGAATCTTCAAACGGAACAATCGGAAGAACGGGAGAGAACAATTCCCGCCTTACTATTTCCTCTTGTATGCCGACAGGGTAAATTACGGTGGGTTCAAAACGGAATGTTTTATCACAACCTTTCCCGCCGAATACTATTCTGTCTGAATATCTACCGACGGTTTCAGAACATCGTTCATAGGCTGTCCTGTTTATCAAACGACAATAATCTTCATTATCAAGCGGATCAGTACCGAGTTGCCTTTCAAATTCAGCCTTAATTGCTCTGATAAAATCATCTGCAACATCCGCAGCAACTGCAACCTGATTAACATCTATGCATATCTGTCCGCTGTTGCATATTTTGAAAAAAGCAATTTTCCGCGCTGCATCTTTAATATCGGCATCGGAACGGACAATCGCCCAATTGCCGTTTTCCCCACCGAGTTCCAGAGCAACAGGAGTCAGGTTGCTTGCAGCTGCAGACAGAACTTTTTTCCCAACAACAGGAGACCCCGTGTAAAAAATCTTGTCAAATCGTTGATTCAAACAAATATCTGCAATATCGTGTCCGCCATCGACAACTGCAATATAGTTCTCATCAAAATATTTCGGAATAAGCGAACAGAATAAGGATGTACAGGCAGACGATTTTGAAGAGGCTTTAATAACGGCAGTGTTACCACCGGAAACAGCACAGGCAAGAACTCCGAAAGTAAGCAAAACAGGAAAGTTGAACGGACTTATGATAAGTGTTACACCATAAGGCATTTTGAATACTTTTGTAATGATGCTCGGGAAACACAACAGTCCGCTGAAATGCACTTCCGGTTTAGCCCATTTTCTCAGAGAGCGAATAATCTCATCTATTTCAAGTAATGTCGGACAGATATCCAGAAGATAAGCTTCAGTTTTGCTTCTGAGCAAATCTTTATGAAGTGCTTCTTCAATAGCTTCTTCATTCTCGGTAATCAACTGCCTGAGTCTTTTCAGCCGGGCAATTCTCCATGATACGGATAGTGTTTCACCTGTTGAGAAATATTTCCGCTGGTTCTCAACCAGCTGTTTCACAGTTTCGGAAGTATGGTTCATCGTCTCAGAATGAATACTCAATTCCGGCAAAAGTTTTCAAATCAAATGCACTGCTGGATTTTCTCTTGAAAGATACTATACCTTCAACCTGCACACCGATTGACACATTGTCATAAAGGTGCTGAACTGCACCCAAATCAAATTTCAATGCAGGAAAAAGCTTTGTATTGCCCCCGAATACTATGTTTGTTGTCACACCGAATCCGAGATTGAAATCCAGATACATTTTTTCCGTATCGAGTATGTTCAATCCGGCATCTGCAAAAGCTGCAGCACTCAATATATCAAAATGATCCGCCTTTGCGTAAAAATAATTGCTTAATTCCGCATCAGCACCAAGACTCCAGGTCAGTGGTGTTGAATCAAAAACCCATGTACATGAAGCCTTACCCCCGAAACCGTAAACACTCGGTTTTCGGTCTTTATCTGCAAGGTTTTTCGAAGACTGAAGTGAGTACGGAGAAAGATAAAAACCGTAAATTGTTCTTGCTGCAAAAGCATTGAACGCAACAACGAGCAAAAGCAAAACACATATTATCTTTTTATTCATTACCTTATCCTCTTTCTGCATTTATTATAGACTATCACAAGTTCTTTTTCTTTGTAATGCCGGAATCCCTCTTTGCAATCCCGGAAAAAACCTGTGCGCGGTTTGTCAGTTCTTTCCAATGTCCCTCTCTGATCAGGTTTTTGTCAATAAGTCTTCCTGAAATACCGGCTCCTTTTATACCCATTTTCAGTAAGGTTTCAAAATTATCTTCCGTAATTCCGCCGTTTGCGAAAAAATCAATATGGCTTAAAGGAGTGATTATGTCCTTGATATAGGTTAATCCCATTGATACAGATGGAAAGAGCTTGATAATATCGGCACCTGCATTCTTTGCATTCATTATTTCAGTAGGTGTTAATGCTCCCGGCATTGACACAAGTCCGTATTGTTTTGTCTTTGAAATTATTTCAGTATCCGAATTCGGAGATACTATGAAACTTGCTCCTGCATTATATGCAACATCTAGCTGTTCTTTGTTCAGGACGGTTCCGGCACCTGCACAAGGCATAATTTTTTTTATCAATTCAACGGCATCTGCTGTCTTTCTTATGCAGTCGGAATCACTTTGGTCAAAAGTCACCTCCATAAGCCGAATTCCGCCATCATACAGTGATTTTGCAAGATTTTCCAAATCTTTTCCGTAAATTCCACGGGCAACTGCAATTACTTTGTTCTCAATGATATATTCCGCCGTATCCATATTACAATCGTCTCATTCAATCGTCTCTAATATTAACAACGAGACTTCTTTTCTACAAGGGAAATCGATTATACTTCAATTATGGCCTGCAATTTTTTACCTATGACCGAATCTGAAATGACTCAATACGGTTGGGACAGTCTGGATATTCTTTTCATAAGCGCCGATGCCTATGTTGACCATCCCTCTTTTGCAGCACCTTTATTGGCAAGACTTCTTGAAAGCAAAGGCTACAAAGTGGGTATTATTGCACAACCGGACTGGAAAAACGCAGAATCAATTATGAAAATGGGGCGACCAAGGTTGTGCTGTATGATTTCCGGCGGAAATATAGACAGTATGGTTGCCCATTATACCAGCTCCAAAAAACCCCGTTCTGAAGACAGGTATTCTCCCGGAGGGAAAATCGGATTCAGACCTGACCGACCTACTGCTGTTTACACGAATTTATGCAGACAGGCATTCGGGAAGATACCGGTAATCATCGGCGGCATTGAAGCTTCTCTCCGTAGGCTTGCCCACTATGATTACTGGCAGGATAAGGTAAAAAAAAGCATTTTGTTGGATTCAAAGGCAGATCTTCTGATTTACGGAATGGGAGAATTGCAGGTACTTGAAATAGCCTCAAGACTTAATGCAGGAGAAAAAATATCAGACCTTACGGACATTGCCGGCACTGTCTATTCAATTCCGGAAAAAAACAGAGAATTATTGGGGAATAATACCGTTGAACTTCCTTCTTTCGAACAAGTATCCGAAAGAGATAAAGCTTCAAACACCCCGACCGAAAACGGTAAAATACAGTATGCTTTGGCATTCAACATCGCTATGAAACACCGCAATCCTTTTGAAGATAAAAAAGTACTTCAGAAATGTAACGGAAGAATAGTGGTTCAGAATCCTCCTGCAAGACCTCTGACACAGGATGAGTTTGATTCTCTTTACGAATTGCCGTTCCGGAGAATGTGGCATCCATCTTACGATAAAGACTCCGGAGTGCCGGCTCTCAAGGAAGTACAGTTTTCAATTACATCAAACCGGGGATGTTTCGGTTCTTGCAGTTTCTGCGCAATAACAAACCATCAGGGAAGAATAATTCAGACACGAAGCCTCAAGTCTCTTGTCCGAGAAACGGAAGCATTGGTTTTACACAAGGATTTCAAAGGCTTCATTCACGATTTGGGAGGACCTACAGCCAATTTTCAATGTACTTCATGCACAAAGCAGTTGACCTCAGGTCCCTGCCATTCAAGAGAATGTATGTTTCCTTTCCCTTGCAAAAATGTTCAGGATTCACATATTGAATACCTTGAGAAACTCAATGCTGTAGCCTCAGTCAAAGGTGTTAAAAAAGTGTTTATCAGAAGCGGAATCAGATTTGATTACCTGATGTTGTGTTCTGACAATAAAACAAGAATGGAGTTTATCCGCGAACTTGTTGCAAAATATGTCAGCGGTCAGCTGAAAGTAGCCCCTGAGCACATCAGCGACAATGTATTAAAGTGTATGGGTAAAAGTCCTGTTGCAGTTTATGAGCAATTCAAAAAAATCTATAAAGAAGAAAACAGGAAACAGAATAAAAAACAATTTCTGATTCCGTATTTCATAGCAGCTCATCCCGGAAGCACACTTGAAGATGCAATAGAATTGGCTCTTTATCTGAAGAAAAATGGGTTTGTACCGGATCAGGTGCAGGAATTTTATCCTACACCATATACTGTCTCAACATGTATGTATTACACGGGAATAGATCCCAGACCCGGAGAAAATTTCAGAAAAGTCTATGTTCCTAAAGGACATGAAGCAAATCTTCAAAGAGCACTGCTTCAGTTCAATAAAAAAGAAAACAGGACTTCTGTAATCGAAGCCCTGTCAAAAGCAAACAGAAAAGATCTGATTCCTTTTTTGTTGAAGAGCAACTTGCAAAACGAACTTTAATAAATCAGGTGTTAATTTTGATTCGATAAATGTAGTGTGAAGAGGTACTCTGAAGAATTAAAAATTATTGTCCATAGAGAATTCGTCAGTAATAACAGGTTCACTTGTTTCCTCAATCTTCTGTTCAATCACGTACTCTGTCATCCACTTACTTTGATCATACCCCTCGATAAGCAGAGGCAAATTAACAATAACAGTATCCATTGAATACGGAACCTTTGCTTTATAAGAAAACTTAATCTCATCAAAACTGTTCTTCTTGTTTATATAAGTCAGATCAATCTTCATCTTTTGACCCATGATTTTTTCCTGAGCTCTCTCCCTTGCAAATATCTCTTGAGGTTTTGAACCGTTAACGGAAATATAAATCGAATATTTCGCAGGAACACTGACTCCGTCAACTTCTATTGCCTTATCATCCAGAAAAATTACATGACTGCGACCGATAATCATCATTACTGCAGCAATCAATGTCAGAAGAAGCACAGCACCGGCTTTAAACAAAAAACTACGATTAATTTTCATTTTTACCCTCCTCTGTCTGAGCGACGGCAAGCCCCTTAGCTACAAGACTCTTTGATCTTCTTTTCTTTGATTCGTACATTGTAAGAGCAAGAGTAATAACACCATAAGAGACAAATACTCTGAAGTATTCACCGATCATTGAATCGCCTGTAATCACAGCACCGGTACTCGGAGCAAGAATGAACATTAAATGGAATAGAAAAACACCTAAAAATACATTTCCGATTGATGCATGGTCAACGGAAGCTCCTCCGACAAGGAGAGCTGCAATACAGAACATTCCTATTTGAGAATGAGCCGTATATGTTGTAAGACTTCCGATGTTCTGAAGGTAAATAATCATTCCGAAACCGGCAAGAACAGTTGAAATAATAATTGAAATGATTCTGGTTTTTTCAACTGCAATTCCGGCAGCACGGGCAACTTCCATATCCTGACCTACTGCTCTCATATCCTGTCCGAGTTTTGTTTTTTTAAACCAAACAATGAAAAGACACATTCCGGCAATAATCAAGTATGTAAGAAGAGGAATTTTTACAGTTCCGATTCTTATTGCAATAAAATTATCCAAAGACTGTCTCATATTGATAAGGTCAACGGTTACTCTGATTCCATATCCTCTCGGCAACAGAATATCACTATGCTTTATCGGAATTATTACACCCATGCAGAACAAAACAATAAGTTGATATATTCCGTTGATGAAATAGTTCATGATATACCCTGTAATCATTTCTCTTCCCTTTGCCATATTCATAATTGTTCCGCACATCCAACCAAGCAGAACAGAAATAGGAATTGAAATAATCATTGCCAAGATAATACCGGGAATTCCGACAATTCTCCAATCGCAAACAAAAATCAAACCGATTTCACCTGCCATAGCACCCAGAGTCATACCGAAATTCAGTCCCATACCTGCCATAATAGGAATAAGCAGAGCAAGAATCAGGAAACTGTTTCTACCTATTCTGGTAGCAATTTCAGATAAAAGATAATTGATTGAAAAACCCGAAACAGGAATACAGATTGCACAAATTACAATAAACATAATCGGGACGGAATTATCCCTGACAAAACTCAATACTTTGGAAGAACCATCTCTGTTTCTGCTCATCTTGTTACCTCCGACTTTCTTGTAAGTGCATACAGAATCATACCGTTGGAAGCGATGACTCTGATAACCTCACTTATATCAAGTCCCTGACCCGTAATTGCCATCATCAAGTTGTTTATGACCGTAGGGGTCATTGTCACAATACCCTGAAAAAGAAATGTTCCGATTACAACATTAAGAATACTGGCCTTATTGACACTTGCACCTCCGATGAGAATTGCAGATACAGCAGGCAGTGCCATATTAAACGGAGCCATATAAAGCTGCATCCATCCGAAACCTTGCTGGTAAACCAGAATTCCTATAGCTCCAAGCCAAGTGGACATTACAACACTGAGTGTTCTTATTTTCTCAACATTTATTCCTGCAGCTCTGGCAAATGTAATATTGGAACCTACTGCAGTCATTGCAGTACCTGTCTTTGTATGAAGGAATGCCCACATACAGAATGCAAGAAGTGCAAAAAACAAAATAGTACCCGTTGGAATCAGAACATTCTCAGTTCTGATACATAAAAAGTTTGAAAGAACCCCACTGTAGAATTTCTCAAGAGCAACAGTTGTTCTCAATCCCTTTCCGGCATATCCCCAAATCATTGTAGGACTTTTGTATGGTAAAAGAAGCCACATCATACACATAAAGGAAACGGAAGAAAAACCGACATATGTTGCAATCATCATTTCTCCGCCCTTTATTTTATTAAGCAACCACCCGTATCCGAGTCCGAAAACAAGCGCAAACGGTGTTGCCAGAACAATGGCCATAAAAAAGCTTGCAGTTCCTGAAAAACCCAATTCGATTGAAAGCGTTGCACCCAAAAGACCTGCAATTATTCCCAGAGGCAGACCGAAGTTAAGTCCGCATCCCGAATGAATCATCGGAACCATTGCAAGGACCAAAACAGCATTCCAACTGAATCGATTGATTGTATTGCTTAATTGTGTAAAAAAGTTAGAACCTACAAAAGGAGCAGTGATAAACAGAGCCATCAAAAAAGCAGCAATTATCAATCGCGGAAGACCAAAACTCTGAACCATTTTCTGAAAAACAGTCTTTTTTTCTAAAGATTCACTCATACATTGCTCCTTATCTGACATTATTAACCATTAACATACCGAATTTTTCAGAAGACTCGTATGCAGGAAGAATTCCGGACACCGCACCTCCGGAAATAATGACTATTCTGTCACAAATTGATCGCAGTTCTTCCAATTCGGAAGAAATCATTACGATTGTAGTTTTGCTTTCCTTATTGAATCGCTTCAGAGAATCCAAAACAAGAGCCTTAGCTCCGACATCAATACCTCTTGTGGGTTCCGAAACAAATAACAGTTTCGGTTCTAGAGCAAAAGCCTTGGCCAAACATACTTTCTGTTGATTTCCTCCGGAAAGTTCTTTGGCAAACTGCTTCGTACTGGTACACTTTATCTGCAGAGAATCAATGTATTTCTCGGTTACTTCCTTTATTGCTTTTTCATCTCTCCAACTGACAGGTCCGTATTTTTTAAGGAATTTATTCTGAACCTGCATTGCTGTAAAAGCAATATTCCATTCAAGTGTTTCATCAAGAAGCAGTCCTACTCCCCTTCTGTCTTCGGAAACAAAGGCCAACTTTGAATCCAAACAGTTTCTGGGATTATTCAAAGGAATGTTCTCTCCATCAAAGGTTACTGTTCCGCCTGCCTCGTAGAGTCCCATAATTCCATTTGGGATACCGAGTTTACCCTGACCTGCCAGTCCTCCGATTCCGAGAATTTCTCCTTCATAGACATCGAGATTAACACTTCTTACGGTTTCGCCCGGCATATCTACCCAGAGATTTTTGATGGACATAATCGTCTTCGAATCATTATCGGAAGACTTGACTGCACCCTTTCTTTCAAGTTCGACATCACGGCCGACCATCCATTTGGTTATCTGCTCGACATTGGTTTCCTTTGAAATGACATCTTTGACGATAAGACCGTCTCTCATAACAAGAACCTTGTCGCAGACAGAAAGAATTTCATGAAGTCTGTGAGTGATAAAAATTACTGCAATGCCGCTCTTTGCCATGGTTTTTATGGACTCAAGCAATGCATCAGCTTCCTGTTCCGTAAGAACTGCCGTAGGTTCGTCGAGAATCAAAAGTCTCATATTGTCTTTAGAAAGCTCTCGGGCAATTTCCGTAAACTGCTTATGGCCTACAGGCATATTGGAAATAACCATTTCCTTATCAATCTTAACGGCAAGCTTTTCAATTGATTCCGCAGATTTTTTATCCATGGTTTTTCTGTCAAGCGTATTGAGTCTATCACCGAAAACCTCGGAAACGAAATTTTTCTTAATCGGTTCCCTGTTCAGGAGAATATTTTCCGTGGCAGTAAAACCCGGAATCAGACTGAATTCCTGATGAACCATTCCTATTCCTGCATTAAGTGCTTCGAAAGGTGAATTAAAATTCACAACATTACCGTTTATGAGCACTTCACCGCCATATCCGCCGGTTTCCCTGATTACATCCATTCCGAACAGTATTTTCATCAGGGTACTTTTCCCTGCCCCGTTTTCTCCGACAAGCCCCAACACCTGACCGCTTTCCAATGAAAAGTTTATGTCTTTAAGGACGGTATTACCAAAAAAATCTTTGCTGACATTCTTCATTTCAAGCAAAGGACATTTTTTTTCTGCCATAATTACTCCCTTTGTTGTGTTAAATTAAGAACAAATTCCCGCCGCACTGATGCACGACAGGAATTCGCTCTTAATCAAACCGATTCAGATAATTACTTTGCAGAATAGCACCAATCAGGTACTTCAATGTCTGTGATGTGCATATACTTATCTCCGCTTCTGCCCATCATGTATGTATCCTGATACATAAGGACAACATTAGACATCTTGACACCTTCGACTGTTACATAAGCACCGCCGTTCCATTCAGCACCTGGAGAATAAACTGCAAATGCCTTTGCAATGTCTGAAGCTTTCTGAAGATCAGAATTTCCGTCGATTACATTCTTTGCATGTTCTGCAAGACCTGCTGAAAGTGAATAACCCCAGCTGTATGACCATGTTCCGAATCTGCCTGCGCCACCATTTGCTACGACTGCATCTTCAACTTTTGCAAGAATCTTCTGGAAGTCACCTGCTTCGGCTGTGAGGTCAAGTCCGAAAGCTCCGGGATAACCCATGAGAGGGCTAGGAAGGTCAGCTTCAAGGAAATATCCGCCGTAAACAGCAAGCTGTCTGATAAGAGGTTCTGTTTCTCCGTCGTTTGTGCAGAAATATGCAGCATTCTTTCCATACTTTTCTACCCACTCAGGAACCTTTTCAAGAATGTAAGCCTGAGCACCCGGCATACCAACATCTGTTGTAGGATCCGGAGCAGTTTCAAGGACGAACTTCATATTCAGCTGTTTACATCTTTCTCTCAAAATTGCTACACGTCTTGACATTGTTTCGTAAGCCATGTGTCTAGGGAAAGAAATATGTACGAATGTATCACAACCGAGCTTGTGAGCTGTTTCAACAAGTGTGTATCCACGGGCAATGAAGTTGTTGTTTACAACTACATCTGCTGTTGAACCGATTTCAGGAATGTCTTCGTGAGCTTCACCTGCGAGACAGATGATATCAGGTCTTCTTTCCTTAATCTGTCTGAAAGCTTCTGTTGTTCCGGGAACTGCCTGGTTGACAATAATAGCCTTCATGAGAGGATCGTCTGAAAGATTGACGATTGTCTGAATTGTTGTTTCGAGTTCTTCTGTGAAGTTATCAGGATAAATAGCAAGCTTGACCATGTCTTCGCCGTACTTTGCCTGAAAAGCTTCAGCACCACGTCTGTCGTCTTCCGACTGTGAAACAGAACCGGTCACAATACCGATGCGGTATGCAGAAGAAGCTTTTGTCTGTTTTGTTTCTGTTGCACCGTTTGCAAACACTGCAAATGCAACCAAAAGAACCACCAAAACTGATAAAGTTTTTTTCATCTTTTTCTCCTTTTCCAACATTAATTAAGAATTAACATCGAATTTTTTACACTTCATTAAAACAATATTGAACAAGAAATTCAACAAAAAAAACAGATAATTGCCTAATTATTCGAAAAACTTGACAAAAATGCTTATACAGCATTAAATTAAGTCAGGTACTGTGCGTTGCACAGAGGTTACTTTTTTAAAATTTTTTTTGTTAACCGGCGATTCAAAAAAACTTAGATCAAAGGGGCTTTGAGGCTCAGGAAACCTCATCGCAGATTATTATGCTTATCACATCTGGTTACGTGAAGCGTTTCATCGGGATTACAGGTTATTCTGCCTGTAATGTAGAATTGGTTAAAAACATACCGCCGAAACCAGATATCAACTGACACCTTACTTCACGCTGAAACTTGATAAAAAAGAGGTGTCAAAATGTACAATCCATATACAATACGCTTTGAAAAAACCAATAAGAAAAAACTTTGGATTTTTAGTTTGATTATTCACTTTTTCAAATAATTGTTTTGCGATATGCTTTCCGTGTGACTGACGGAAAGCATACTAATGTTTACAGTCTTCTCATTGTTCTGCAAAGTGTGATTTTTGCATGTATTGATGTTTTTGGAAAGATTGCTTTCGGTTATGTGAGCGTTGAAGCTTTTCTTTCTTTGAGATTTCTTATTGCCGCACTCGTTCTTTTTCTTCTATACGGCAAGACAACAATCAAAGAACTTAAAACCGTTAATTTCAGACATTATCTGATTCCGGCTTTGTGTTTGTCGGTTTCGATAATCTTTAGCAATAAGGCCATCAAAATTACCGAAGCTACATCCTATTCGTTTATCAGAAATCTAACATCCCTTATTGTTCCCATGCTTATGTGTGTTTTTTTTCACAGAAAGTACACATTGTTCGATTTGGGTCTTCAATTATCACTTGTTTCAGGGTTATACCTTCTTTGTGCAAAGGGAGGACTATCCGGTTTCGGTCCGGGTGAAATTCTTGCATTGGCAGCTGCTGTTCTGATTGCAGTAACATTGGTATGGGGTGCAGATTCCGTAAACTATGTAAGTTCAACGACACTTACTACAGTACAAATGACCTTGGGGTTTGTTCTTATCAGTATTTACGGTCTTCTGAACGGTTCTCTGATTCATTCTTCCTATGTTAACTTTTTAATACCGAAAGTGATTCTTATTCTGTTATTTAATTCCTTAATCGGTACAGTAGTCGGATATCTGATCCAAAACATTGCGCTCAAGCATATTTCATCCAAAGTCGTTGGTATTGTTCAGTCCGTTTATCCTGTTGCAACATTTGCTCTTGCACATATACTACTTGGAGAAAATTTGAATACAGCAGGTCTGATAGGTGCAATAACGATAATAATCTGTGTAATAGCTCAAAGTACAAGAAACTGATTATTCAATTTTCGGCGGTATATCCATCTTAACTTTTTTAAGTTTTTCTACAAGTTTTTCAGGATTACTGTCAAAACAGAGAGTATTGAAAACAGCCTTTTTCGTAAAACCGTTTTCAACAGAATGTTCAAGAAATTTTTTCAGACTGTTATAAAAACCGTCAACATTAAGGAATCCGCAGGGTTTGTTATGAAGCCTCAATTGCAGCCATGCCATAGCCTCCATGATTTCTTCAAATGTTCCTATTCCTCCGGGCAATGCAATATAGGCATCAGCTCTTTCAAACATAATGCTCTTTCTTTCATGCATATTCTCTGTCACAATCAGCTCACTTTCGTATTTTCCGGATTGAACGGATGGTACTTCATTCAGAAATTGAGGTATTACTCCCACAACATAACCGTTGTTTTCATAACAGCCTTTTGCAACCTGTCCCATGATACCGCGCGATCCTGCCCCATAGACAAGAGTAATTTCTTTCGCTGCCAGATATTTGCCGAGTCGATATGCTTCAGCTGCAAATTCGGGTTTGCTTCCGTTAGACGAGCCGCAGAATACGGCTATGCTTTGAATCTTATTCATACTTTATTCTCCAATTCATCCAGCAATTTTTCAATAACCTTAAGGGGTAATCCTATTACAGTGTTAATATCCCCTTCTACTTTTTCAATAAAATCGACGGCTTCCCCGAATATATGATAACTTCCTGCAGCCCCCTTCCATTCGTTACTTGCAATATACTCTTCAATCTTTTCATTGCTGATATTTGAAAACTTTACTTCAGCACAATCAAATCCGTGATAAATTTTTCCTTTGTAGTATAAGCAGAAGCCCGAATAAACATAATGGACTTTTCCCGAAAGTGATGAAATCTGTCTGAAAGCCTCATCTGGATTGTGTGCTTTTCCTATCATTTCATCTTCAAAATACAGCATTGTATCACAAGCTAGGGCTGTTCGGTTTTCTCTGAAATCCGCACTCTTCAGAAAAGCTTCCAGTTTCTGCATAGACAGACTTTCAACAACTTTACCGGGTTCTGTTTCATCAGTATGTTCATCACAGTACTGGGGACATGCATGAACTGTCAGACTCTCTTGCCGGAGCTTGTTCAATCTTGCAGGAGATTGGGATGCCAAATATATTTCGCTTATATAATCTTTCAGTGACATGTCAGTATTTTTTCAGCTTTCAGTATTGCGGCAATTGTTTTACCGTCTCCGATTTTTCCATCCATTATGTCTTTTACCAGAGCTTTCAAGGATACTTGCTCAACATTCAGAAATTCATCTTCATCGAGTTCTCTTTCTCCTTTTGCAAGGGCCTTTGCCATATACAGATGAATACATTCTGTTGTGTAGGCAACAGATGGATAGAAGCATCCTATTGGAATCCATTCCGAAGCACTGTAGCCGGTTTCTTCTCTTAATTCACGTTTTGCAGCCGTCAATGGATCCTCATCAGGACTGTCCAGCTTTCCTGCAGGTATCTCGGTAACTATCTTATTCAACGGATATCTGAATTGCTTTTCCACGATTATATTTCCTTCATCCGTTACAGGTACTATGGCTACGGCCCCATTGTGCTTCACATATTCCCTGAAACCCGGTTTCCCGTTTGGAAGTTTTACTTCGTCCTTGAATACTTTAAGTAAAGCTCCTTCAAATACTTTTTCCGATGATACTTTCTTTTCCGTCAAATCCATTCAAAACACCTCTTCCCATTCAACATCTTTTATTCTATTCATGTTGAAGTACTTATCATTTCCCGACATTTTATTGATCAGAACGAAGGATACTGAAAAAAGCAGACCGATAAAACCTACAAACATCAACCCGGAACCTTTTTGTCCGAGTGTCGCAATATAATCGTAAGCTCCGTGTATAAATGCCGGAATAATAACAGATAATACTCTGAACATTTTCGATAGTCTTTTCTTTCCGATAATAGCATATCCTCTGGATAATCCGTAAAATACGCCCATAAATACCCCGAAGCAGGCATGTCCCGGTATTGCGGTCACAGCTCTTACTATGGCAGTTGTCAATCCGAAATTCAACACATAGCTGATGTTTTCCCACAGTGCAAATCCAAGTGATACAAATACTGCATAGACGACACCGTCATATTGACAGTTGAATTCACGGTTGTTCCATGTTTTTCTTTTCATCATTATGTATTTTGAGCTTTCTTCTGCAAAAGCAACTATTCCGAAATAAAGAATTATATTGTAAATCATCAAGTTCTCTTCGCATAATGCACCCAGTATCACAGAACCGATTTTTTCGGCTACAAGTGCAATTAAGGTCGATAGAACTCCTGCTACAACCAAAGAGCTCAACAATTGAGGACTTTCCTTTTCCAACCGGTCTGATTTATATACCTTTGCCATAAGAATTGTTGCAGGAACAATGGCCGCAATAATCAGAATTCTGCTGAATACAATAACTGGAGCTAAAAGAAAATAAAACATACCACGCCTCTACTGCATAATACTTATACATTGAACAAAAGTCACTATTATGTTAATTTTGCATTACTTGCGGCTGTGGTGGAATTGGCAGACACGCTAGACTTAGGATCTGGTTCTTACGAGTGGGAGTTCAAGTCTCCCCAGCCGCATCTTAAGTGGACACCTAATTACAGGTGTCCACAATCTTTATTAAGCAAGTTAATTCATTATATTACAACAAATTCGTAATCCGCACAAAAGAAACGGGTAATTCAATAGTATTCATAATACAGCTTTCTTTTGTAAAAAACACTTTCTTTTCAGAAAACCTGCACCCCTGCAAAATGAGTATTCTCAAAAAGTATATGAATTCTCAAAAGGTTCAAACATTCTCAAAATGTTTGTTTTAAGTACTTAAAAAGGTGATTTTGAAAATCCTCTTGATTTATATTCAAAAGTATGACATCTGTAAGCAAGAGAATAAATTATGAACTTTGAATCAGCACAAAAACGAATGTCATTTGGTTATTACAGAAATCCAAACAATGGTATTTCGGTATACATTGAACAGGCCGCTGTTGTTAAGATGATTTTTATATATTACGATCAGGGAATGGGTCTTGGAACAATCAAAGAGAAACTTGAAAAAGGACGAATTTCATCTCCTCATAACGGAGAAAAATGGAGTCGTCAAACAATATCAAATATTCTTTCAAATCCTCATTATTTGGGAGATGAAGTATATCCTCAAATAATTCCGCAGGAACTCTTTGACAGTGTTCAGAAAATGAAACAAAGTAAATGAGCAACATTAACTACATTCCACCAATGCAAGATATCCGAAGAAGACTTGCAGTAAAGAATGTAGCTGCTTACTGCAGAGTAAGTACAAAAGCAGAAGTCCAAAGTAGCAGTCTTGAACTTCAGATTTCCTACTACACCGATTTAATCAAACAGAAACCGAATTGGCATTTTGCCGGAATATATGCCGATAATGCATCGGGCAGAAATACAAAAAGAAAAGCTTTCCAGCAAATGCTACAGGATTGTCTGGACGGCAAAATTGATTTAATTCTTACAAAATCAATGAGTCGTCTTGGAAGAAACACTGTTGATATACTCAACATCTGCAGACAATTCAAAGAGCGGAACATTGATATCTATTTTGAAAATGAAAACATATATCTCAGCCAGCAACTTGGAGAATTATGTCTTACTGTGTATGCTGCCATTTTCCAGAATGGAAGCATAGAAAAGAGTGAAAACATTAAATGGGGCATCCGTATTAGGTTTGCAGATGGAACTTCCGGTTTTATCAACAAACCATGTTATGGCTATAGAAAAGGAAAGAATGGGAACCTCATAATCAATAAAGCAGAAGCAGAAGTGGTCAGAAACATATACCGCTGGCGAACCCAAGGATTATCCTTGAGAAAAATTGCCTATAAACTCTATAAAAACAAAATCAAGGCACCAAAAGGCGGCACTGAATGGCACATTGAAACAATCCGGAAAATTCTTACAAATGAGAAATACAAGGGAGAAGTAACTCTCCAGAAAACTTTTGTTTCTGATTTCTTTTCTGGAAAACAGAAAGCCAACAATGGAGAACTAACAAGGTATTTAGTTAAGGGAGTCTGTGAACCGATTATTGAAGAATTATTATAAAACTAAGTTCTTGTAAAAAAAGAAACTCTTCTTCCCTTGACAATATTCACTAAAGATTATTTTTCGCAAAATAGAGGATAGCCTTCATCGTTGTGAGACTTTGTATTTAATTGTTGCATTTCTTCTTCTGATAATATTTTAATTTTACAGTTTGGAATCTCTAATCCCCAGTTATCCCAACCTTCATAATTATTTCTTGCAAAAAGTTCTATTTTGTTTTGTGTAGGGAACATCTTTGTGATTTCTGCAATAACTTGTTCCGGTTTTTCACTATGTTTGCCTCGATGAATTGAAAGAAGTTGCTTAACATTTCTAGCTCCACGAGGTGAAGGGAAACAGCCCTTCTTAAAAGCAAGAACAAATTCCGTTTGAGAAAGAGTATACCTTCCTGGGTTATGCACCTGTTTATCCCATACAAATGCAACAGTTTTATACTCAAATCCCCAAGATTTACCAAGTTCTATGGAATTTGCCATTTGAGGACCAGTTGTCCACATAAACAGTAGGCAATTATCAGATGCAATACTATCAACATTGAGAAGTTTCAAATCTTTTAGTTTCATCGTTGGATACTTAAAATTTGCAGCACTAATGAAAACATCTCGTTCAAATCCGATATTTTCTGTTTTAATAGATGACTTATCATACTGCATTTTTCCTCCATAATCCCATGGTGGATCTGCATATATTACATCGTATTTTTTACATGGAAGAACAGGAAAAATCTCTTTCAAAGGATTAACTTTATTCTTTCTTTTGGCTTTTGGATTATAGATTGAATAAGCAGAAATATCGTTTGATTCTTTTTCCATAATACCCCCCCCCCTTCTATATATAGTTATAAAATAAGCCATTTTTTTTAAATCATCAATATATTTTGTGACTTATAATCCGTTGACTGCAAATCACCACATGTTAAAATTATTTTTAAATGGGAACAACTATACAACAGAAATTTGGACTCATAACGAAAGAACTTCGTAATGAGTTAGGACTCAGCCAAGAAAAGTTTGCACTTAAAATAATGATGGATCGTACTTATTTAGCCTCGGTCGAACGTGGACGGAGAAATATTTCAATAGAAAACATGGAAAAGATAATAAATGGTTTAGAGATTTCTTTTGAAGATTTTTTTCGAATACTAGAAGGAAGAAGTTATGGCAAGTAATGATTTAAGAGGGCGTGATAATTGGCAAACAGAGTCAGGTCCTGGTGGCCTTTCAGGAATTGCAGAGAGGAATCTTTACAAAGTCTTTCAAGCAGCTTTTGCTGGTACAAACTATATAATAAATGATCATCCTTCAGATTTAAAACACCTCTATGAAGGTGTTATTCTTTCTGACGACACATTATCTCAAATATACAACCCAGATGAAAGAACAATGCAAGTCGCTGAATCACGCGGATGGGGTGTTTCTCCCGATTTTTCAATTACTAATACTGTAACAGGGAAAACTCTTTTCGGAGAAATAAAACGACAAGATGGTTGGGTTGAAGGAAAAGATCCAAGTGCCGGTAGAGGCAACGCTCATGAAAGAATGTGCAAATTATTCACGCCAGGTCTTTTCAAGACATATAAGGAACTAAGTAAGATTGAGTCTGACGATATATTGCCTTTTTGGGTTGTTCTTGAAGGTGATATAACTAGAGATCCTAAGAGAAACAGGGAAATTGCATTTTGGTTTGACAAATATGATAAAAACTTCTTCATGTGGAGACCAAATATGACTGCACAAGATCTTGTAAACCATTTTGATAATTATTTGAAAAAGTACCTTGACTAATATTTTGAGAACGGTAGGTATTCACATCAAACTATTATTAGGTCACTAGATTAGGCTTGATTTTTTTGATAAATATTATACAAATTGTATGATATTGCATATTTTTATAGCTATTTTTATTAAAAAACAATTGCTTTTTTTATAAAATTCTAATATTTTCTGTATTGAGGAGTACTAATGTGTTTGTCAGGTTAATCGAAGTCGAACTCTCAAACTTCAAAAATGTTGAACATGGGGAAATAAGATTCCCCAATTATCAATCTGTTGAAACAAAAGGTAACATTTCCAAAAGTGATCTCACTGGAATCTATGGTCAAAATGGTTCTGGAAAGACTGCTGTTGTAGAAGCTTTGGATATTGTCAAAAACATTCTATCTGGAAACCCTGTACCATATAACGATTACTCTGGGATAATAAACCAAGGGGCAACCGTTTCACTTTGTTTCTTTTTGCATGATGGTAACGAAAAATTTAAAGTTAAATATTCAGCAGAGCTAAAGTCCTTTGGTACAATCGTGGGAATCCCTTATGAAAAGCTTTCTTTTTGGTCAAGAGGAGCCGGATGGAGAAATGAAAAATCAATAAAAATTGTAAACCCTTACTATTCTGAAGAATCTATAATAAATGATGAACATGTTTCTCTCGAATATAAGGGAAATTGCTTTGACTTATATGACTTTATTGAGAACCCTGATAAATTAGCTGTTTCTTGTGCTTCCCATGGTCAGTCTTTTCTCTTTAACTCTTATGTCGAAAAGGTGTTAGCAGAAAAAAATTCTCCCGATGATTTTAAAATTGTTATTCAATCTCTTCAAGTCTTTTCAAAGCGTCACTTTTTTGTAATTCGGGTTAATCAATTAGCTGCAACTAATAGCCAAAATATTATTCCACTCAATGTTTATTTTACAGATAAGAATTGCGTTTTATGTGGATGTCTCCCCCTTTTTATTAACGGCATCGGCACAATTCCAGAAACATTATATCCTAGTTTTCAAAAAGTATTATCATCAATAAATTCTGCCTTAAGTGCAATAGTGCCAAATTTAAAACTTGAACCAAAAGAAATTGGAAAAGACAAAACCCCAGATGGAATTGTTTTAATCAAATTTGAAATGTATTCTCTTCGAAATGGAAAAACTTTTTCAACTAAATATGAGTCAGAAGGGATCAAAAGGATTATCTCTCTTTTAAGTTGTATTATTTCTGCATTTAATGATCCTTGCATTTCGCTTGTAGTTGATGAGCTTGATTCAGGTATTTTTGAATATTTACTCGGTGAAATATTATCTGCTATTGAGAAAGAAGCAAAAGGCCAAATTATCTTTACATCTCACAACCTGAGAGCATTTGAAAAACTTCCTAATCACAGTATCTATTGTTCAACAACGAATCCTCAAAATAGATATGTTAAATTAACTGGAATTAATGCAAACAATAACAAAAGAGATTTTTACATTAGATCTTTGGTGTTAGGAGGTCAAAAAGAACTTCTTTATTCAGGTGATGATCTTGATAACATTGGATACGCATTCCGACAAGCAGGAAGACAATCTGAGGTGCTTAGTGAAAAAGAAGAATAATACAAAAAAAGTATTTGTTTTCATTTTAGAAGGCTGGTCAGATAAAAGTGCTTTGGAAGGTATTCTAAAGAAAATCTACCAAAATCGTTATGTCTATTCTGTTGTTATGTATGGAGATATTACCTCAGATGAAAAAATAAAAGTAGGAGATATTGAAAATATAATTTATAAGAAGGTAAAAGAAAAAACTGAAGAGGATAAGATTAAACTGTCTGATATTGTTAATATATTTCAAATTTGTGATACAGATGGCGTCTTTATTCCTAATGAAAACATAGTTTTAGTAGACTCAAAAGATGTAAAATATTCTTCAACTTGTATTTCGACCTGTGATGTAAATGGAATAATAGAAAGGAATATTCACAAAAAAAATGTCATCAATTATCTGTTAAGCAAAAATAGTATCAAATCAATTCCATATAAGCTTTTTTTCATGTCTTGCAATCTTGATCATGTTCTATATAACGAACAGAATTTAGACGATGATTTAAAAGTTGAATATGCCGATGATTTTTTCAATAGATTTCAAAATTGTCCAACTGATTTTATTGAATTCTTGGAACAAAATTCTTTTGGAGTACCAAAGAATTTAATAGATTCTTGGAAATATATTTCTAAAGATTTACATTCCCTAGAAAGACACAATAATTTCTTTCTTTGTTTTGAAGAGCATCCACCATATGCACAATAACTGCAAAAAAATGCAACTTGCACTTCACCTATTAGTGTAATGCTGAACGACCTACACTTTTTGAGACAAATGTTCTCGAGAACAGGTCGTTCATTTTTTTATTTATTTTGTTCATAGTACTTTAACTCAAATTCATTCGGTGTAAGATTATGCAGCTTCTGATGAGGGCGTACTTCATTATGGGAAATAAAAACCTTGTAATTTTTTCTACTCTCAGCATCCTCAGGAAAAACAAACGGAAAAACAAAAAATATCATTGGGTATATTGTTCCAAAGATATAATGAAGATAGCAATCAAGAAGATTATGCTTTAGTTGATACAACTATCCCTAATCGTAGGACAGTTCAAAAGTAATCGTAGGACAGTATAAAATTCAGTCTTCAGACGATGGTTTCTGTGCTCTTGGATTTCTACTTAGCCTCATAATTCTGTATATTCTCCTGCATCAAAATATCTGAATGATCCCAATGAGAAAAATTCCAAGGTAATGTATTTAAGCAATTTCTCATATCCATTTATTTCAGGAGCTGTTCCGTCAGATGATAATACCATAAGTTCTTCCTGTGAATCCTT
>JAZLEZ010000039.1:0-30089 GCA_045615505.1 Sphaerochaetaceae bacterium
CAGAAGAAACAGAGTTGGGTTCCGGAAAGGAAGTCATTCCTTGTCAGTATTCCGGAGAAGATTTCAGATGTGCTATGAATTACACATATCTTTTAAGCCCTCTTAAAGTTATGGAAGGCTTTGATGCCAGAATTTCTTTTACGGAAAGCGGAAGACCGTTTACGCTAACATCCGATCCTGAACAGGATTATCTGCATGTAATCATGCCGATGAATCTCAATTAAGATGCTGATAAACAATTTGCAGCTGAAGAATTTCAGAAATATCAACAGCTGCACTTTGGATGTTTCACATAAGAATATCATTCTCAAAGGAGAGAACGGGCAGGGAAAAACAAACCTGCTCGAATCTCTTTATTTACTGTGTTTCGGTTCTTCTTTCAGAACTCCGAACCTGAAAGAAGCAATAAAATACGGAAGCGGATTTTTTTATCTGAAATCGGAATTTGAAGACTCGCAATCGTTCTTCAGAAGTACGGAAATTTCATTTGACGGAGACAAAAAAACCATCAAAGTTGACGGCAAGGAAATTCATGACAGAAAAGAACTTATATACAATCTTCCCTGTATTGTCTTTTCACATGACGATATTGAATTTGTAAGAGGTGAACCGGAAAACCGTCGAAAATTTTTCGACCAGACAATGACGATGTATGACCCCGTTTTTTTTGACGAGCTAAGACGCTACAAACAGGTTCTCAGACAGAGAAATGCCGCTCTTAAGGAACAGAGATATTCCCTTTTGGATGTATATGATCAGAAACTATCCCATCTGGGGATTCCGCTTATGAAAGCAAGAGAAAAAATCTGCTCTTCATTTGCAGGTATTTTTCCTGAAATTTACGAAAAAGTATCCCTTGATGACAGAAAAATCAACATATCATACAGGCCTTCTTGGTCGTTGGATTTTGATGAAGAGCAGATTATAAAAAAACTTGCAGAACAAAGAGATACAGATATTAAAATGTCAACGACCACAAGCGGTCCTCACAGAGACAGGTTTGTGATAACAGATAAAAACGGCATTTTTGTAAACGGTGCATCTACGGGTCAAATGAGACTTGCTTCGCTTGTTTTCCGTTCAGCTCAGGCTCGGTTTTTCAGAGAAAAATCTTCTGAAGACCCCATTTTTCTGATGGATGATGTTCTTCTGGAACTGGACGGAGAAAAAAGGAGCAGATATCTGTCCTGTCTGGGAAACTACAGTCAGGCATTTTTTACCTTTTTGCCGGAAGAAAAGTACTTCGGTCAGTCTTTTGATATTTCCGGTAATGACAGCAAAGTATATACTGTGAAAGAAGGAACATTTACAGATGAAGGTAAATGAAGATTATGAACACTTATCACCGGAAGATCCGGTAAGCTCAACGGTTTTTTTCAAGGACATTCTTGACCGGCTTAAGATTGATTTGAATTCACCGGAGCATGTACTTTCAAGCCAATGGTCTGTGATTGTAGGAGAAAATCTTGCCGAAGTCAGTTCTTTCTGCGGCTTGAAAAACAATGTTATCAATGTGAAATGTACAAACTCCAGTACTGCGGCTTTGTTCAGAATCAACAGTAAGGAAATCATCAAAAAAATCAACACCATCTTTCCCGAAGCCAATGTAACAAGAGTTCACGTGCGCGTGTAGTGTTGACAAAAGAGGAAAAAGGCCGTTATACTCGCTATCGTGAAAATCCCGCGAAAGCGATAAAAATGGAGATAACCCGATATGAGTTACAAAGGCGTAAGATCTTACCAGCCAAGTAAAGTTAAGAGAACCAGAAAGTTCGGTTTCAGAGCCCGTATGGCAACAAAGGGCGGTCGTCTTGTTCTCGCAAGAAGAAGAGCAAAAGGCAGACACAGTCTCTCAGTTTCTGATGAGAAGAAGCCTTACTAAGAATCAGTTAATCAGACTACAGACAGATATTGATCATATTTTCAAAGCAGGAAAAAGATATTCTCTTTCCTGCTTTAAGTTGTTAATAGCAGAAAATAACCTGCCCTACAGCAGAATGATTGTAATACCTGTCAGGCACTATGGTAATTCAGTCCGAAGAAACAAAATCCGACGGCAGATTAAGGATATCTGGCGAATTCATCAGGAAGAGATAAAAGAAGGACTGGATTATGCGTTCATTGTGTACCCTGGTGATGATTTATCCTACAGTAAAAAAGAAGAATTCATTCTTGATCTCTTCAGGAAGAGCGGCTCATTAAAGGGCTGAGCTTTACTGTATATTTACATCGCTACTGCACACAGGAGAAATTATGGATAAGAAAACAATTTGGTCCGTTGTAATCTGTTTTGTTGTTATCTTTGCTATGACTTTTTTCGTAACTTCAAAGCAAGATAAAACACAGATTCAGCCCAACGAAACAGTTCAGGAATTATCCGAGACTGTTTCCGAAAACAAAAAAGACTGCAATTTCAAGAGTTTAACAAAAGCAGCTGAGAAAACATTCACCTACGAAACGGATGTATTTAATATCACTTTTGATACCAAGGGTGCCAGTATTGCATCTATTGAATTGAAGCAACATGCAAGTACGGACGGTAAGTTTCCTGAAATGATTTTCAAGGGAAATAAAAATGACGACAATGCATTTTTGATGTATTGGGGTGAAGATTTGAAGAATCCGGTACTTGATGCTTTCTCATATTCCGTTTCAGGTGACAGTGTAGTTTTTAAAAATACTTTCGCAGATGAAAACGGTCGGACTTTTGATGTCGTCAAGACATTTCAGTTTAAGAAAGCAGATTATCTCATCCGTGTAAATGTTCAGATTGAGGGTGATGGTTTTGATGCAGGCGATTATGCTTATACTCTTGCATTTGAGCCTCAGGTCGGTCCTTCTTTTGAATCAATCAAGAGCAATAACAGATACGATTACAGACATTTTTATGTAGGTCTGGTAAAGAGTAATGGAAAGGTAAAAAGATCAATGGTGACTCTTTCAAAGAGCGGTGATTTCTTTACAACAAGAGATTTGAACTGGATAAGTCTTACAAGCAAGTACTTCACCATTATTGCCCGTCCTGAAAATACAGATGCCGAATACAAGTATCATGCTGTTGAAGACAAAACCGGTGATATTCAGACAGACAGTATTTATGTTTCGGTTCCGGATTCAGAAAAGAAAGACAATACTGTTTATTTCTACTGCGGTCCTCAGCTGAAGAAGTATCTCGGGTCATATTACAACGGAGTTGACAATGAGTGGGGTTTGAGAAATTACAACCTGGATGATGCTATGGAAAGCGGTTCTGTTCTCGGTTGGCTTGAAATACTTCTCAAGTGGTGTCTTCAGGTTTTGAACAAGGTTGTTCCGAACTACGGTATTGATATCATCATTCTTACTCTTATTCTCAAGGTTATTTTGTGGCCTCTTCAGAAAAAGAGTACCGAATCTACAGCAAAGATGGGTACGGTTTCCAAAGAAGTTGAAGCCATCAAGAACAAGTATCCTACAAATACCCAGAAGCAGAATGAAGAAATGCAGAAGCTCTATAAGGAAAAGGGTATTAACCCTATGGGCGGATGTTTGCCTCTTCTTATTCAGTTCCCTATACTCATTGCTTTCTACGGTCTTTTAAACAAGCACTTTGAACTAAGAGGTGCTATGTTCATTCCGGGATGGATTCCTGATCTTTCCGTTCCTGAAACAGTAGCAACTCTGAAGTTTGCTATTCCTCTTCTCGGAAATCAGATTCATCTGCTGCCTATTATCTACACGGCAAGTATGATTTTTTCAATGAAGTACACACAGGCTTCTACACAGAATGCCGGTAACGGAAAAAATATGTGGTTTATGACTTGGGGAATGCCGATTATGTTCTTCTTCATTCTTTACAGTGCACCTTCAGGTTTGCTCCTATATTGGACAACACAGAATGCGTTGTCGATTCTCCAGCAGGTCAACACGAACAGAAAAATGGCAAAGTACGGTCCTGACTACTTTATAAAGAAAAATGAAGGTGAGGAGAAAAAGCAACCTAAAGCTGTACTGAAGTATCAGGAGAAGCTCAAAAAGCTTGAAAATGCCAAGAAAGAAGAAAAAAAATAAGAGGATTATCTATGATCAAAGAATTTGAAGGAAAAACTGAACAAGATGCTATTAATCAGGCTATTGAAGAACTCCACATTGAAAGAGAAGACTTTGATGTTGAAATTATTGATGACGGAAAAAGAGGTCTTTTCAAGAGGGGAAATGTAAAGATTCGTGTTCATGTTGAGGGTACTGAAGAAGTTCAGAAATTTGATTTTGAAAGTGAAGAAGAGCAGGAAGAGGACCTTGAAGTGAACGAAAAACTGGAAGAAGATATTTGTTCATTTATTGAGGGTATGGTTGAGCGTATGGGTTATTCCTGTAAGGCTTTTGTTTCTTCCCGCAAAGGTAGCAAAATCAATATCAACATAGAGAGCGAGGATTCGAGTATAATTATCGGCCGTAAGGGTAAAAATCTTGACGCTCTTCAGGTTCTGGTGAATGTTTTTACCGGAAAACTGGATGAAAAGAGAAAAATCATAATAGATGCAGAAGGTTACAGAGACAGACACGAAGAACAGATTGTCAAGAGTGCTTTCAAGGTTGCTCAGATGGTCAAGAAGAGCGGAAGAAGCCGTCTTCTTGAACCTATGAATCCGTATGAAAGGCGTCTTGTCCATACTGCATTAAACGATGTGACCGGAATTGAAACCAAGAGTGAAGGTGAGGGGCTTTATAAACAAGTCAGAATCATTCCCAAACATCATTAAACGCATTTTATTGCAAGAAAAGCACCGGTTTTTGCCGGTGTTTTTTTATATTTTAAACAAGAAAACATCAAAGAAAGGCTAATTGAAATTGTTGAATAAATGTGGGATGAAGAACTCCACGACTGAATTTTGTTCTACATCCCTACAAAAAAAAGCTCTTCTCTTATTTGCTGTGACCTTGGAGTGAGAAAATTTCAGGAAGTAAAGGTTATAGTTGACATCTTGTGTATAACTTGTGCAGAAAATGTATTTTTACAAAACGGACTTTTTGTTTTATTTATCAAAATATTACTTAAAAAGTTATATAATTTTATAATAAAAAAGTGTTTACTAATCAGAGTATAATTCATTGTGCCATAAGTAAATAAATATATTATTCAGGGTGTTTCCGTCACCCTGTTTATCCGGTACAAAACACTTTTGCAACAGTTTGTTTCAGCATTGATGTGAAATCCTGTGCATAACTTGTGCATTGTAGTGTGCAAAACTTTATAATCAGTTCGTTATTTCTTTATTTCAGAGTTACTTGCACAACTAATCTTCAAAAAGGAGTTTTGAAGTTTACCACTTCATTTCAGGATTCAAGTAAGGTCTGGACAGCTGCTATGGCATAAATGGCAGCTGTTTCGCATCTTAGAATGTTTGATTTAAGTAGAACAGCCTCAAAACCGCTGTCTGTCATCATCTGACATTCACTGTCAGTAAAACCACCCTCAGGCCCGATTAATACTGCAACAGTGCCCTTAAAGCCTTTGACTGTTGCAACTAAGTCTTTCTGATGTTCTTTTATTTTACATTGATGAAGGATTAAACCTTTTCCTTCCTCATTGTAGGACATACATCTGTTTTGGAAGTCTTCTGAAACTTTGCTTAAATCTATTGCAGGCTCTATTGTTGTAGGAATCATTGACCCGCTTTGCTGAACAGCTTCCTTTATCATGGCTTTGTAGCGTTCAAGGCGGGCTTCTTCTTTTCCTTCAATGGAAGCAATACAGTTTTTGCTGTTTACCGGAACAACAGCTCTTACACCCATTTCCGTAGCTTTTTTTATTATTTCATCAAGCTTTCTGCCTTTGGGAAGACATTGGTAGAGAATGATGTTTCTTTCCGGTCTGGATTCCGGAAGAGTATCTGTTGTATTTTTTACAATATCAGCTCTGACTGCGGACAAACGGCAACTGTTTTTGGCAATAGACAGAATTGTAAGATTCCAAACATTACCGTTTTTATCACGACCTGTAACTGAGGCATTTTCCTTCAGTCTGAGAACTTTTATTAAGTAGTTGTATTCTTTTCCGGTAAGAGTAATTTCATCTGAGCCGTTAAATGAATCGGGAAGGAGAAACAACCGCATTATTTTGTCAAAACTTCCAAAGCTTTCTTAATCTGAGGGTCAAACCATGTATCTGCTTTCGGGCGTTCATCGTATGTCATTTTGAAATAATACTCGTCTCGAATCAGGATGGCCAGAACATCTTCTCTGATTCCGCTGTCTTTGTTGTCTGAGACAAATTTTGCAACATTCTTTTTTGTATAGGCAGGATGTTTTTCAACAAAGGCCTCAAAGACATTATCTTCATCCATTTTGCTGATTACTTCCCTTTCTGTTTCTTCTACAATTATGCTGTCAACGACGATATCCGGTTCAACTCCGATTTTATGTATTTCATTTCCTGAAGGAGGCAGGAATTCGGCTGTTGTAATAGAAGCATAACCGTCTCCGTAAGGACTGATTACCTGCATTATACCCTTTCCGAATGATTTCGTACCTATGAGGGTTGCCCTTCCGTTATCTCTGAGAGTGGAGCTGAGAATCTCTGCAGAACTTGCAGTTCCGCCGTTGATAAGGCATACAAGAGGAATGTTTTCATTTACAAGAACGGATTTCGTTGCTCTGAAAACAGTATTTTTGGATTTATCCTTGTAATTTATGGTCAGCAGATCATCGCCGGAAATAAAGTAGTTTGCAATGTTAAGTGTTGCTTCAACATCTCCGCCCGGATTGTCTCTTAAATCAATGATAAGTCCTTTCATTCCGTTATTTACGAGTTCGGAAAGGGCAAGTCCCACTTTATTGACCGTATCAGAACTGAATTTGAGGATAAGCATATATCCGATTTTTCCGTCAAGCATTGTGTATTCTACCGTAGGAACCGTGATTTCTTCTCTTGTAAGTGTAAGATCGAATATGTCTTCTTTTCGCTTGATTGTGACTGTTACGGAAGAGCCTATTTCGCCCTTCATAAGTTTTGCACAATCCGTCGCTTCCAGCCCGCTAACATCCTGACCTTCGATTTTTATTATCATATCGCCTGCAAGCATTCCGCCTCTTGAACTGGGAGTATTCGGGAAAACCTGTGAAATGTTGCAGTACAGGGTGTCCTCTTTTTCCGGATCCTGATATTTCAGGAATGTTTTGGAAAAATAAAATCCCAGTCCTCCGTATTTTCCGGTTGTTTCCTCTGCATATTCTTCGGAATTTTCGGATTTTACATAGTACGAATACTTGTCTTCCAATGTATCAAACATTGCTGTTGCCATCGCTTCATAAACAGCATCATAATCTATATCCCACAGATAATGTTTCTGAAGCATTTTATACAAACCGGTCAGGCGCTTCATATCAATTTCAATAATCTGTTCTTCGCCTACAGTACCGTTTGAAGATTGAATAAAAGACTGATAGCTTGTAGGCGTGAATTCAGTTTCTCCGATTATTTGTTTCTGAGGAGCTTCAAAAATAATCCGATCTGTTTTGGAGGATAAGGAATTTACGATAGCCGGAGCCCAAAGATAAACTGCAGTTGCGGCAGCGGTAACAATCAGAATTGTGATGATGATAATAAGTGCAACATGCTTTTTTTTCATAACTCCCGATATTTTATCATATTTCAGTTAACATAAGAACGATAAATCGGTATAAACTTTATATATGTACTTATATGTTGACTATCCGTCTTGGATTTCTCCTACGATTTTTTCATTTCTTCCGATAAGATGGTATGCTTTGATGTATATAATTGCGTTTGCAATTACATATATTATTTTCCGATATCAGATAAAAAAGGATCATATCCTCAATGATATAGACGACGATACAGTTATGAATATTTTCATCTATCTCATAATAGGACTGATTGTAGGAGCAAGATTGTTTTCCACTCTTCTGTATGAGGGAAATACATACTATTGGCTCCATCCATGGATGATATTCTGGCCAATCAGAAACGGAAAATTCATAGGACTTCCGGGAATGAGCTATCACGGAGGAGCAATCGGGGCAGTTGTAGGATGTTTGATATTCTGCAGACGATACGGATATAAATTTTATGAAATATCCGACCCGATACTTGTAGGAACACCGCTTGGCTATACTTTCGGCAGGCTGGGTAATTTTATCAACGGAGAACTTTGGGGAAGGTGTACCGGTACGGCAAGAGGAATGATTTTTCCGGATGCACCGTTCTATTCAACAAGATTGGATTGGGTCAGAAAAGCCTGTGATGCAGCAGGAATCAATTATATGCCGGGGGATTATGTCAATCTTCCGAGGTATCCTTCACAGTTATACGAAGGACTGTTTGAAGGAGTCATTCTGTTTCTCGTGATATGGTTTATCGTCAGACCTTATCTGAAAAAAGAAACAGGAAAGTATTCGGCAGGATTTATCACCGGGTTTTATTTTGTGTTTTACGGTTTTGTAAGATTTGTAATAGAATACTTCAGAGAGCCGGATGAGCAATTGGGTTTTATTATCAGACTTGGAAAAGAATCCGAGCCGGTTGCGTTGTTCAAATCTGTTTTCAATTTTTCAATGGGGCAGATTTTATGTGTTTTGATGATAATTGCAGGATTATTAATTATTAAGAAGTCGGTTAAAAAGAGATGAACATCAAACAGAAAGTTGCTTTACTCAGAAGCATTATGAAAAAAAAGAATCTGAGTGCTTACATTGTTAATTCAAAGGATTCCCACGACAGTGAATACACTGCTTCATATTGGCAGGGACTGGAATTTATAACCGGTTTTACAGGTGGAGAAGGTACTGCAGTAATTTCTCAAAAAGAAGCATTGATTTGGGTTGATTCAAGATATTTCATCCAGTGTAATGATGAAATCAAAGGAACTTGTTTCAAGATGAAAAAGATTGACGGCCCCGATGCTGAAAGTATTGTTGACTACCTTAAAAGCAGGTTTTCAGTCAATGATAAAATCGGAATAAATGCGCAGACATTGTCAATCAGCGAATTCAGAAAACTTAAAAATGCTTCTTTGAATATCAAACCTTGCAAGGATTTGCTTGACGGAATTTGGAAAGACCGTCCGGCTTTTCCTGAAACGGAAGTCTATAATCAAAACAACACATATGTAGGTGCCGGCAGTAAGGAAAAGCTTGCAAAAATAAGAGAAGAGATGAAAAAAGACGGAGCTGATTATCATTTGGTTTCTTCGCTTGATGATATTGCTTGGATTCTGAACTTGCGTGCATCCGATCTTGATTATGTTCCTGTGTTTTATTCCTATCTTCTTATTGGAAAGAAAAAGAATGTTCTTTTTACTTCTGAAAACAGATTCAAGAATCTGAAAACAACTGATCTGCCCTTTGAAATCATGGGTTATGATGAAGTGTTCGATGAACTGAAAAAGCTCTCGGGTACAATTGTAATCAACCCGAATAGAATAAATGTCAGCCTGTATTCGTCTGTCAGAAAAATGAAAATCGTTGAGAAGCGAGAGTACTCATCAGATTTCAAAATGATTAAACAGGGCGGAGAGGTAACAGGGATGCTGAAAAGTCAAGCAGATGATACAGTAGCTGCTGTTGAAACTCTGTACTATATCAGCAAACATGGCAAAGATTTAAGTGAAAAAGTCATTTCGGATTATATTGAACAGAAAAAGAAAGAATGTTCAAAAGAATATGAAGGTCCGTCGTTTGCAACTATCTGTGCTTATAAAGAAAACGGTGCGGTTGTTCATTACAGAACAGATGAAAAGCATGACAGGAAGATTGAAGGAAATGGTCTTTTAGTTCTTGATTGCGGAAGTCAGTATGAGTCCGGAACAACCGATTTTACCAGAACACTCCTTTTCGGAAAACCGACTAAAGAGCAGATTAAGTACTATACCGCTGTATTAAAGGCACATCTGAAGCTTCAGATGACAGTTTTCCCCGCCGGAACAACGGCAATGCAACTTGACAGTCTGGCCAGAGCTGAAGTATGGAAAGTTTTCCAGAATTACTATCACGGAACAGGTCATGGTGTCGGAAGTCATCTGAGTGTACACGAAGGTCCTGTGGGAATTTCCTCAAGAGGCAGTGATACGGAGTTGAAGGAGGGAATGGTTCTTACGGATGAACCCGGTATTTATATTGAAGGAAGGTTCGGTATCAGAATTGAAAATATGGTGTATGTGGACAGGTATGAAGATGATGACTGCAAGTTCTTCAGACTGACTCCGATGACCTATATCCCTTACGAAAGAAAACTCATAGACAAGGACAGTCTCACAGAAAAGGAAATTGCTTTCATAAATGAATATCACAAAAAAATCTTCGGTATGTTCGGAAATATGCTTTCGGAAGGTGCTGCACAATACCTTAAGGAAATTACAAAACCTCTTTGATATCCTGTTGGACAAAACCGTTTGAAGTCAGACGCGCAACAGATTTGAAACCGATTTCTTTTATCATATTCAGGGCACTGTCGAAGGACTGTGTGATTCCTTCCGGTTTATGGGCATCTGAGGAAACGATAACAGGATTGCCGAGTTTCAGAATTCTTTCAAGCAAAGGGATACTTGGGTAGGGAGATGTCCTCCATCCTCTGCTGATTGCACCGGTGTTTACTTCAAAAATCTTTCCGGTTCTGGCTATTTTTTCCAGATAGTACATACTCATATCTCTGTACCATTTTTCGCCGGTGAAATCCCCGATTCCTTTTTCAATGAATTTTGTAACAAGATCGAAATGACCCACGATATCAAAATCTGTATGTTCGGCAAAATCGGCAAGCTCAGAAAAATAGTTCTCGCATAACGGTTTAATGCCTTTGAATGCTTTTTCGGCTTCTGAGAATAATTCAGGAGAATGGTCAACATTGTAATAATGTCCGTCTTTTTCGAACAGGTGTACGGAACCTATGCTGTACCGGCATCTTGAATCTATTTTTGCCATTCCGAAGGATGTTCGGCTTTCATATTCAAAACCGACAAAAATCTCTATGTAGTCCTTGTATTTTTCTTTCAGTTGAGCTGCTTCTTTGAAATATGAATCAATATTTTCTTTGTTGATTTCTCCGAGTTCCATCGGCAGATTGCTGCAGGCGTGAGAAGAAAATCCCAAAGAATTCAGGCCGCCTTTTAGAGCAGCCTGAATCATTTCTTCCATAGAGGCACTGCCGTCACAATAGGTACAGTGTGTATGAAGATTCTGGGTAATCATATAAAATCAATGATGCACTTATCGTAGTCTTCCGGAGCCTTGAAGCCGAGAAGCTCAATACATGTTGTTGCAATTGAACTTATTCCAAGACCTTCGTTGAGTTCTTTTTTATACTCGCCGTTGTAAAGAGGGTCGTATAGAATACAAGGAACAGGATTAAGTGAATGGCTTGTCTTAGCCTTTGGTTTTCCATCTGCATCCGTTGCAGTACTTCCGTCTTTCTTGTGTTCATACATATCATCGGCATTTCCGTGGTCAGCTGTAATCAGTAAAACGCCGCCGGCTTTCTCAACTGCAGCCTTGATTCTTCCGATTTGAAGATCAAGGGCTTCCATAGAACAGACAACAGCTTGGAAAACACCGGTATGTCCGACCATGTCTCCGTTAGGAAAGTTCATCTTGATGAAGTCCCACTTGCCGCTTTCTATTTCCTTGATTACTCTGTCTGCAATTTCCGCACACTTCATCCAAGGCCGTTCCTCAAACGGCACGATATCTGAAGGAATTTCAACATACTCTTCAAGGTTTTCGTCAAACTTACCGCTCTTGTTGCCGTTAAAGAAGTATGTTACATGACCGAACTTCTGTGTTTCGGAAACGGAGAATTGTTTTACATTGCTTGCACATAGATATTCAGCCATTGTTCTGTCGATTGAAGGGGGATTAACCAAGAACTGGGCAGGAACATGAAGATCTCCGTCGTATTCCATCATTCCGGCATATTCAACCTGCGGAACTCGCTTTCTGTCGAATTCTGTTAGTTCTTTCGCTTCAAAGGCCTTTGAAATTTCTAGTGCACGGTCGCCGCGGAAATTAAACAGTATGAAAGAATCATTGTCCTGTACTGTTCCTACAGGTTTTCCGTTTTCAGCAATTACGAAAGGAGGAAGGTCCTGATCTATTGCACCGGTTTCCTTTCTCAATGTTTCGATTGCATCATGTGCATTTTCAAAGTATCTGCCTTCTCCGAGAACATGTGTTTCCCAACCTTTTCTTACCATATCCCAGTTGGCGTTGTAACGGTCCATTGTAATAACCATTCTTCCACCGCCTGAAGCAATTTTTGCATCAAAAGTATTATCTGCAGAAAGGTCTGCAAGAAACTGAGCAAAAGGATCGAAGTAGTTGAGTGCGGAAGTGGGATCAACATCTCGTCCGTCCAGAAGAGCATGAACTCTGACTTTGCACACACCTTCTTTCTTTGCCTGAACAATCATATCCTGAAGGTTTTTTATATGACTGTGAACATTACCGTCTGAAAGCAAACCCAAAAAATGCAAAGTTGAATTGTTTTTCTTAACATTTTCAATGAGTTTTTTCCATGTTGCACCCCGGAACATTGCGCCTGTTTCAATTGAAGTTGCAACCAGTTTCGCACCCTGTGCAAAAACCCGTCCGCAACCCATCGCATTGTGTCCGACTTCGCTGTTTCCCATATCTGCATCTGAAGGAAGTCCTACAGCTGTTCCATGAGCTTTGAGTTTTGTCCAAGGACATTCTTTGAAAAGTTCGTCAAGATTGGTTGTAACTGCTTTTTTAAAAGCATCGCCATCTTCATATTTTCCGAATCCGACACCATCCATAATCAGAAGGACAACAGGCCCTTTTCTCTGGATTTTACCGTTTTTTACAAGTTTTTCGACTGCCATTTTCATTTCCTTTTTCTGCTATTTTATAGCCTTATGTTTGTCAAATTCAATCTGGGACAGAATTACGGCTGTGAATACAAAAGCACATCCGGTTATTTGTTTTAAGTTCATGGTTTCTTTCAGAATCAAGGCTCCGCCGATAGCAGCAAAAACACTTTCAAGCGAAAGTACAAGAGTTGCCTTTACGGGGGCAACATATTTTTGACCGACCATCTGAAGCGTATAACCGACTCCGCATGATAATGCTCCGGAGTAGAATATTGCAAAAGCAGAATCCATAATGGGTTCAATTTTTATTGATTCAGTGAAAACTGCAATTACCATATTGATGATTCCCGCAAACAGGAACTGAATTGCCGCAAGATCAATTCCTTCAAGATCTTTCCCGACCTTATCTATTACCAGAATGTGAATTGCAAAACTGAGTGCACAGATTAGAATGAGAATATCACCATGTGTGATTCCGCTTTCTCCGGTAATACAGAGCATATATGCTCCGACAATTGCAAGCAGTACGCAGAGCCAGATTTTCTTTTGTACTTTTCTCCCTGAAAATATTGATAAAATGGGGACGAACAGTGTGTAAAGAGAAGTAATGAAACCTGCTTTTCCGGCAGTAGAAGTTCCGATACCGAATTGCTGAAAAGCAGATGCCGTTGCAAGGCATAATCCGCATAAAGCTCCACCTTTCAGAAGTTTTGCAAAGTATATTTTGTCGTTCTTTTTGATATTATTAATGATAAGCGGAAGGAGAACGATAAAACCTATCAGGTTTCTTATTCCGTTGAATGTAAATGTTCCCAAAACACCGGATACTTCGCTTTGGAATGAAAAAGTAATTCCCCAGATAACGGGGGCTAGGAACAACAGTGTAAAGGCTTGTCTTTCTTTCATGTCAGTCTTCCATTAATTCTTCAGACATTGCAGCAATGTCTTCAGTTATGATTTTTATTGTATTTCTGTCATATGTAATCAGGCCGGTTTTATCTTTTTCCGTATCGGTAAGCTGATTGTACATACAGGCAGAAAGTCCGTTTTCTTTTAATTTTGCGATTTGAGAATAGTACAGTTTAATGATAAGTTCAGACAAATCCCCTTTTGACAATGCTGCGTCCGGATCTTCAAAATCATATCTGAACCCGCCGCATTCAGGAATGATGTATGCTTTGTTCTGTCTTCCTCCCGGAAGGAAAAACTTGCTGAACATTGATTTTAGACTGATGCAGTCTGTCAGATTCAGATAACGCGTACTGTCAATCTGTCTGATTTTTTCAATTGTGGTATTCAATTCATCGCTGTTTTGTTTTTCTTTGTTGCAAAGTACCCACATTGCCGTGGAAACGGAGTTGAACAGTTTTTCCACAATGTCGAATATCTGTTCATTTTCTACTGCAAGGTCCTGCCAGACCAATATGCCCAGTGAATCGCAATGGAAGTACCATCTGGCACATTCAACTTTGTCCGACAGTCTTATAGTGTTGAATCCCAGTTTTTTGGCAAGTGTGATATCTTCTGACATCTCTTTGTCATAAAGAGGAGTAAACAGGCTTCCCTGATATAAGGATTTGCAGATGATTCCATGGTGAAAATAAGGTTTGCCGTTAAGAAGAAATCTTCCGTTTTCAATGCCGTATGTTCTGAGTCCGGTGTAGGTAAAAATCTTATCATCATTCAGTTTTACCGAAAAAAAGTAAAGATTAGGTGATTCCGGAGTCCAAAGCTGAGGATTTGGTATGTTGATTCTGTATGGTAAATCGGAACAGATATCAAAAGTTTTCAACCCGAATCTTACAGTACAGGGTTCTGAATCGCCGGTGTTTGATACAACAATTATTTCAAATCCGGTAAGGTCCGGAGTGACAATAAGATTCTGAATGTATTTATAGGGTACTTTTTCCATCCAGACAGTTTGCCAGATTCCCCTGCGGCCGTTTTTAATCATCACATCAAGCTGAAAATAGTCTTTTTTTACTTCCAAGGTGAATGGCAGCGAATCTCCTTTATGATTAAGGGCATGTTCACCGTCAATAAAAACATCACATTCTCCGTCAACGGCTCCGAAATGAAGCAAAAGAATTTCTTTTTCAAAATCTATAAAATCCTTATATTTGACAATTCTCGAGTAGCAGAGGATTTCACTGTTACTTTGAATTCTTGCAACACCGGAAGCTTCCGATTCAGGGCAGAACGGAACAACTATATCGTGTTCTTCAGGGTCATGGTAGTCGCATAGATAGGCAAGTTTCCATACTCCGTTGAGATTTACAAAACTGTCCCTTTTGAGTTGCGGTCTCGGATGTTCGTTTAAAGGAATGTTTATCATGCTACATCTTTATTGCGTTCTTCTTGGTCATTGTTATGATTATGATGTTGGCGACCAGAAGAAATGCAGTCCCTATAATGTTCATTACGAATGTATTGAAAAAAAGATTTATGTAGTTTCCTATTATCAGAATAAGACAAACCAGATGTCTGATGAAATCAGGTCCCGGCTTATCTGTCCAAAGCGTTATGATGCAGACAACAAATGCCAGAGTGTAAGAAGCGTAAATTATCAGTAAAATTGAAGGATAATTCCAGATTTCATTGAAGTTCTGTGTTTTTGGAATACTGTTCGTGAGAATGATGCATCCTACAATAGAGGAAATTAAAAACCGTAAAGCACTGTCGGATGAACGGTTGTCAAAAAAAAGGCAATATCCGATTAACGGCAGTACTGACATAATTGTAGAAAAAATAAAAATATTTACAATCTCAAGAGGGGGAAAAACAAAATAACTGAATGCTATGGAAAAAGTATTGAGAATTCTTGTTTCTGTCAGAACGGAGAACAAAAAGAAAACAGGAATAAACAATGTGTCGGTACCGAAGCCGCTTGACAGGGAATGGTAATAAAAAACGGTAAACACGGAGATGCAGATAAGTCTTGCAAAACATTCTGCAAACTCAATATGGTTCAGCCAATGAAAATCAAGAAAGAACCCCTGAATGCATATTCCCAACATTGCCAGTGTGACGATTATCTGAGCTGACAAAACAAACAGTCTTGCTATCTTACTTGACATATTATTCCTTTAGGTTGTCCGTCCTGTACAATGCAAAAGCATCACGACGGAGCCAGTATTTTATTTCTTTCTCGATTTCGGATTTTGCCTCAATGCCGAGGTTTCTGCGTATTGCATTTGCCAAAACAGACAGGTAAATACTTTCCTGAAAATACTCGCCTTTATACCAACTGACACCCTGATATTCATTGCATCCGATGAGTTTGAGGAATGTTTCATCATCCAATAAACTTTTTGTATTATTGTTCGGTTTTGATACAAACAGAATACTTCTGGAAATAATATCATTGTCCATTCCGTAAAAGCTTTCTAGCATAAGTTTTCCGACAATTCCGTATGTGTCAGAAAGTGAAGAATTCCCGTCTGTGAAAGGAAGCAGAAGGAATGCGGCCGAAATGACAGGTGGAAGACTGTCCTCCATGATATTATTTCCTTTGGAAAAGATTTCAAGTCTGCAGACATTCTCCAGTCTGTTAAGATAATCCAGAATTTCCGCAGGTTTCATTTTTCTGGTGTGCATATCAAGCTTTTCAAACAGATTCCCGAGTTCTTCCAGATATGTGTAATATGTTCCCAGACACTGCATTATTTCCTTTTTTGCATTTTCCGCTGTTTTTGAGCAAAGAAGAGTCCTCAATTCTTTGAGGAATTTCTGGCTCTTCATAACCTTTGCCGCTTCAAAGAATGGCTGAAGATACATCAACCTGATTTCATAGGAGATGTTTTCAACTCCACGGCCCTGAAGTTTTTCATACAGCTTGCTGTAAATTCCGTCAATGTCCTCAATTTCGTGAATCCCGGTGAGTACAACACTCTGATAACCGTCGAGAGACACCCAGTATCCTTCTTCATACAGTTTTGCAGATGGTGCCAAATAGTAGAGATTGTCGTTGAAATTCCTGTATATGACAAATCTTCTGGGTTTTCTGGACAGCCCGAAAGCTTCGGCAATGTTGACGCTTCTGTTTTCTTTTCCGGTTTCAGTCCGGACCATTTTGGATACGGAATTGAAAATCAGTCCTTCTGCATGTTCGTATCTGTTGTTGTAAAGGACAAGAGTTTTCTGATTCTCATCTCCGTTTGTATATGCAAAAATCGATTCCTGAATTTCATTATCCTTGACCACATCAAAGAATTGGAAATTCTGACAGCCTGAAAAAAGATTTCTCATTCTTAGCAGAGGAAAAATCTTTCTGTTGTGTCCGTCAATCAAGGCCTGATTAGGGTTCTCATCCCAATAGGCTCTCTGATATTCCATTCCGTACTTTTCGTGATAACCTTCAATCTGTCCGTGTCCGAACATGGGAAGTCCGGGCATTGTGGCAAGAACGGTACATACTCCGAAGTATTTGTCGGAATCTCCGAACTGTGCAATGGCGGTTTCTTCATCCGGATTGTTCATAAAATTGACATATCGTTTCAATATTTCAGGATCAAAGAGGAGGATGCTTTTCACCGAGTCTCTGTACTTCTTGTTGTCCTGATTTTTCATCATGTGCATAAATGCACTGTTGTAAACCCTATGCATTCCCAGAGTTCTTACGAAGTAACTTTCCATCATCCAGAAGGCTTCTGCCAAAAGCAGAGTATCCGGTACTTCTACCTGTATCCGGTCAACGACTTCTCTCCAGAATTCATTCGGAATTCTTCTGTTGAATTCTTCATCGGACAGTCCGCTCATTATTCTTCCTGCTACATCTCCGCCTGTTCCCGGTTTGGGATACCAGAGTCTTTGAATGTGTTTTTTTGCCAGAGTCATTGCGGCATCAAATCTTATAATGTGGAAATTTCTTGCTACTTCAAGTATTTGCTGAATGACAGCCTCACGGGTTTCAGGATTCAGAAAATCCAGTTGAGCCGTATCATTCCACGGCATTGATGTTCCGTCATTTCCATGGAAGATATATGAAACATTCCCTGTTTTTTTGTCACGCTTCATGAAAGTGACTGCAGCGTCTGTTCTGTTGTAGTAATGGTCTTCGATTTTGATTTCAATATCCGGATTATCGGAAAGATCAGGTCCGTTGTAAGTGTATGCAGGAAAAGGAGGGTAGTCCTGCCGGACAAAGTATTCGGGGTGATTCTGAAGCAATTCACTGTCCAGTCCTGTATGGTTGGGAACCATATCGCTTGCAAGTCTGATTCCCCTTTGATTACATCGGTTTCTCAAGTTGTCAAGTGCGTTCCATCCGCCGATTCTGTCGGAAATAATGTATCCTTTCAGGGAATAAGCGGAAGATTCTGCATCCGGATTTCCGCAAAGCTGTTTGATTTTTTTGGATGCAGGACTTCTCTGCCAAAGACCTATCAGCCAAAGGGCCGTAAAGCCGTTGTTTCTGAGAATATCAAGTTCTTCATCCGGAATCTGATCAAGTGTATGTATGTCCCGTCCGTACTTCTTGGAAAGCTGGTCAAGCCAGACAAGGGTGCTTTTTGCCATCATTACAACATTGGGCATCCAGCTTCTGTCTTTCGAGAATGATTCGATATCTCCTTCTTCTCCGGTAAATGAAGGAGCATAGACAGGACCGGAGCCTGCAAAATGGGGTTTTTCTTCCTCGTTCAAGTAATCAATGCTTCTGATAAGCATGTTTTTAAGTTCTTCCGGAAGAAATTCATCCCAGTGTTTCAGGATATAGTTTATCTGATCCGTCAGAGAATCCGGATACAGTCTGGCCGGGTATGTCAGAAAACTGAACAGATCTTCTTCTGAAGATTTTGTTATTGTGGTTCCCTGTAGATAAGAGCCGAGCATTGTTTTAAGAGCTTTTGTTCCTTTCGGGAATTCCATTCCTTCCTGACTGAGCATTCTGAGTGTTGCTTTAAGCAATGCAGGGTTCTCCTGATAGACCTGATGTACAAAGAATTCTCTTATGGTTTCTTCTGTTGTGGTTTCCTCATTCAATTCTGTAGGAAACATCTTGGAGTAATAATCCAGTACTTCCTTACAGGCATCGTTTTTTTCTGCGAGTATGCTGATTCTGGAGAAAGGGTCGGTTTCCGAGTTTCTTATGAAAAATGAAATTACAGTCTCATAGGCAATGTGCAGAACCGCAGTTATGTTGAGTTTTGCCGATGAAACCGTCTTCTCATGAGATGCATTATACTTTACGGCAACTTCCTGAGCCTGTCTGTAAAGCTGATTCAAATGTTCTCCTGTTTCAAAGAGAGCTTTGAAATATGTCATATCCTGTCTTGAGCTGTCTGAAATTCTGAAATCTCTGTTTTTCATTTCTGCTCCTCGAGCCAACTGTTCATTATATCACACGCGTGCGAAAACATCAGCGGTAATTTTAATTCCTCTTCTTCGGAGAATCTTGATGTTACCCAAGAGGATACATCCATTACAGCCGGTTTTCCCACTCCCAGTCTGAGTCTCCAAAATCCGTCCGTGTTTAAGTGTTGCTTTACAGATCTCAATCCGTTATGACCGCCCATTCCGCCGCCTTTCTGTATTTTTACATCGGAAAATTTCATCTCGATATCGTCGTGTACTATCAGTATGCTGTCGGCTTTGATGTTGAAGAATTTTGCAGCTTCCTGTACGGATATTCCGCTTTCATTCATATATGTTTGAGGCTTCAGGTAGATTGTTTCTCCTTTTTTCAGAAAAATACCATGGAATTTATCATTCCATTTTTCTTCAGGGATTACATTGTCAATCATAAGCCACGGTGCATTGTGTCTTGTGCGAGAGTATTGAGTTCCCGGATTGCCCAAAAATACAATCAGCTTGTTCATTTCTGACAATATACCTTATCTTACGCGTAATAACAACACACCGGGGTTTTCCGGGGGTTTTACTTATACCGCAATTGAGGTAGAATATTTGTATGGCAAAGGCAAAAGATTTTGAAAAAAATGCACTTGTAATCGGTATTCTTTCCACTTTGGAAGAAGAGCATGAAATGCTTGTCAAAATGCTGGAGGAACACTTCGGCCCCATTCTTGAAACATCAAAGATTCTCGATTTTCCCTACACCGACTACTATGATGGTGAAATGGGAGGTCATCCTGTCAGATATTTCTTTTTCTTTAAAAACCTTGTCAACCCCCAGAGTCTTGCTTCTGCAAAACTTACGACCAATTCCATAGAACACTCATTTGCAGATTCAGTCGGTCGCAGAATTAATATAGATCCCGGTCTTCTTTCTCTGGACAATCTGATTCTGGCAACATGTAAAGACCGTTCTCACCGTATTCCTCTTCAGGATGGTGTTTACGGAGAAGTGACATTGATTTACCAAAACGGGGATTTTCAGAAGCTGCCATGGACTTATGCAGATTACAGCTCGGATGAGGTCAGAGCAATTCTCAGGCATTTCAGGGACTTGTACAAAAAGACCCGTCCGCAAAAAGAACCGTCTGCCTTGTGTAAATTGAGCTGAAAATCTATTATTACACACATGAGTAAATACCCGTTTGACAAAACAGAGCCTAAATGGCAGAAGTATTGGGCAGAGAATAAAACCTTTGCAGTCACAGAAGACCCTTCATTTCCTAAAGAAAAATGAGCCTATGTCTTGGATATGTTTCCTTATCCTTCTGGGGCAGGGCTTCATGTGGGCCATCCTGAAGGTTATACTGCAACTGATATCTATTGCAGATATTTGAGGATGAACGGCTACAATGTTCTTCATCCGATGGGTTTTGACTCATTCGGGCTGCCTGCCGAAAACTATGCAATTCAGACAGGTACACATCCTGCAATCACAACGGAAAAGAATATCAACAATTTCAGACGACAGATAAAAAGTCTGGGTTTCTGTTATGACTGGGACAGGGAAATTTCCACTTGTGACCCTGATTACTACAAATGGACACAATGGATTTTTGAAAAACTCTATGAAAAGGGTTTGGCTTACGAAAGCAATACTCCCATCAACTGGTGTCCTCACTGTAAGACAGGTCTTGCAAATGAAGAGGTTAAAGACGGTAAATGTGAACGTTGCGGTTCTCAGGTAGAGAGAAAAAACATCCGTCAGTGGGTTCTGAAAATCACTGCCTACGCTCAGAGACTTCTTGACGATCTTGATCTTGTTGATTGGCCCGAAAGTGTCAAACTGATGCAGAGAAACTGGATAGGAAAAAGTGAAGGTGCTTCAGTTTTCTTTGAAGTCAAAGGTCTTGATGAAAAGCTTGAAGTATTCACAACAAGGTGCGATACGCTTTTCGGTGCAACCTATATGGTTGTGTCTCCTGAGCATTCTATGCTTGCAAAGCTCACTTCAGAGGATCAGAAAGCTGCAGTTGATGCTTATGTTCAGGAAGCTTCAAAGAAAAGCGATCTTGACAGGACGGATCTTTCAAAGGAAAAGACGGGAGTATTCTCCGGCAGTTATGCAATCAACCCGGTAAACGGAAAAGAAATTCCGATATGGGTTGCTGATTATGTTCTGATTTCTTACGGAACAGGTGCAATTATGGCTGTTCCTGCCCATGATGACAGAGACTGGGAATTTGCAAAGAAATTCAATCTTCCGATTATCGAAGTTCTCAAGAGTGAAGTAGATGTTCAGACTCAGGCTTGGACTGAAGACGGTATTCATGTAAACAGCGGTTTTGTGGACGGGCTGAACAAGGCTGATGCCATAGCAAAGATGCTTGATTTTCTTGAAGAAAAGAAGATTGGTCATAAAACTGTCAATTTCAAGCTCAGAGACTGGATTTTCAGCCGTCAGAGATACTGGGGAGAACCGATTCCCCTTGTTCACTGTCCGGACTGCGGTACTGTAACAGTTCCCGAAGAAGATCTTCCGCTCACATTGCCTCAGGTTGATAGTTACCAGCCCAGCGGAACGGGTGAAAGTCCTCTTGCAAATATTAAAAGCTGGGTGAACTGCAAGTGCCCTAAATGCGGAAAACCTGCAAAGCGTGAAACAAATACGATGCCCCAGTGGGGTGGTTCCTGTTGGTACTATCTGAGATACCTAGACCCCAAGAATCCTGACAGATTCTGCAGTAAGGAAGCTGAAAAATACTGGATGCCGGTTGATCTTTATGTCGGCGGCACAGAGCATGCCGTTCTGCATCTTCTTTATGCAAGATTCTGGCATAAGGTTCTCTACGATCTTGGGTTGGTTTCGTCTCCGGAGCCTTTCCGAAGGCTTGTCAATCAGGGAATGATTACAGCTTATGCTTATCAGCGTAAGAACAAAAGTCTTGTTCCTGTTGATCAGGTAATAGTCAAGAATGATACAACATTCATAGACAAGGAAACCGGTGAAAGTCTTGAAAGAGTAATTGCCAAGATGAGCAAGAGTCTTAAAAATGTCATCAATCCGGATGAAGTTGAGGCAGAGTACGGTGCAGATACAATGCGTATGTATGAAATGTTCATGGGGCCTCTTCAGGTTTCAAAGCCGTGGAGTACGACAGGTATTGCAGGCGTATGGCGTTTCATAGACAAGATCTGGCGTATGGCTGAAGAAAATAAGATTACAGATGAGAAGGCTGATCCGGAGCTTATAAAGAGTCTCCATAAGACAATCAAGAAGGTCGGGGTTGATACCGCAACTTTAAATTTCAACACTGCTATCAGCCAGATGATGATTTATGTAAACGATCTTTCAAAGTGCCGGTCCTTGCCGCGCGAAGCATGGGAACCGTTCATTCTTCTTATCTGTCCTTATGTTCCGCATCTTGCTGAAGAACTTTGGGAAATGGCAGGTCACAAGCCGAGTGTCTGTAACGAAAAGTGGCCAGAATACAGAGAAGAACTGACAGTTGATTCGCAGATTCAGGTTGTAGTTCAGGTAAACGGAAAGGTTCGCGGTAAGCTTGATGTTGCCAAAGATTTGGCAAAAGACAATCTTCTGTCTCTTGCCAAATCTAATGAAAATGTAAAGAAATATCTCGACGGTTTTACCATTGTCAAAGAGATTGTAATTCCGAACAAAATTGTCAATTTTGTTGTCAAGAGCAACTAGCAGAACTCCATTCACGACTTAGTTTTGAATGTTGCTCTCAAATAGATTTATTTGACTTTTGCAAGACCGCCGCGGGCTGTTTCCTTGAATATATAAGGAAGGGCCTCGCCGGTCTCCATCATAACTGAAATCACCTCGTCCAAAGATACTCTGTGTCTTCCATCCGACAACAGTGAGTATGTTGCATGATTAAGTGCTCTCATTGTTGCCATTGCATTTCTTTCAATACACGGAATCTGTACCAGTCCCATCATCGGGTCACAGGTAAGTCCCAGATGATGTTCAAGTCCCATTTCTGCAGCATACTCTATCTGAAAGATTGTTCCGCCCAGAAGGTAACAGGCTGCCGCTGAAGCCATTGCACATGCAGCTCCGATTTCTCCCTGACATCCTACTTCCGCTCCTGATATAGAGCCGTTGGTTTTGATGATGTTTCCGACAATTCCTGCAGTAAGTAAAGCTCTGAGTATTTTGATTTTAGGAATGTTGTAAACCTTGTACAGATAATGTAATACTCCCGGGAGTACTCCACATGAACCGCATGTGGGAGCTGTTACGATTTTTCCTCCGGCAGCGTTCTCTTCTGCAACTGCAAGAGCATAACTTATTGCTTTTGCTGTATATCCCAGAGGGCCCGCAAGGTCGTGGGCTTTGGTGTGGTAGGAACAGGCTTTTCTCTGAAGTTTGAGTCCTCCTTTGAGTACTCCTTCTGCAATTAATCCTTTTTCTACGGAATTTTCCATAATCTGCCAGATTTCATCCATGTAGTCCAGTATTTCCTGTCCTTCATACTTTACGGCAATTTCCCAAATCTGAAGTCCTTCGCGGTCACAGTATTTCAGAATATTGTCCATATGTGAGAGCAATGACGGATATACTTCCTTTGCTTTCACTTCAAAGTTTTTTTCTGTTACGATTTTGCCGCCGCCGACAGAATAGTAGGTTTCTTCCGCAACGAGTTTGTTCGTACTGTCGAATGCTCTGAGAGTGAGGGCATTGGGATGTAGTTTTTTTACGGTGTCGGGATTCCAGATGAACTCAAGCTTTCTGTTTTCAAATACAGATTTTATTGCATCATCTGTCAGGTGTCCTTTGCCTGTTGCTGCAAGTGATCCGAAAAGTTCACATTCAAAATGATCCTGATTCCCGTATTTGGGAACAAAATCCTTCGCTGCCTTTCGGGGTCCCATAGTGTGACTTGAAGATGGTCCGTGACCATATCTGTAAAGTTCTCTTAATGATTCCATACCATAACTATATACCTTATGAGCAATATAATCAAAAAAGCAGTGAAGAGGTACTTTCAAAACTGCAATTTGCACTGCTTTTGAGAGTAATCAGGAAAAGTCTGGAGTTTTGGAAGTTCTCTTCAAAAATATTCCTCCAACAGTATATCCAAATAATCGGAGTCAAATGGATTGATACCAGTCTCCATAGTAAACAAAAGGTTCTTTCCGACAATATAGTTGTTTTTTGCATACAGTCTTATTTTTACGACGAAAGATTCTGCATACTCCGGATTATCCATTAATCCGAAATGTTCCAAAATAATAATTTTTCCGGTTTTAGGATTCATTATTGTGAAATCAGGGTACAGAGTAACATTGTTTTTGAATTTTAGCTCACATTCATATCTATATGGGATGTTTTTATTGAAAAGTTTATTTGCAATTATTACCTCAGATTTTGATCTGACAAATTCACCTTTGTCTGTTTTGTATTTTTTCTTTTCCGGATATTTTGTGTTGGACAGGTATGGCTCCATTGCCCATTTTTGAACTTTCATTTCAATTGGAATAACAAATGGAGACACATATTCTTTAATAACAGGATCTAATTGCTCAAAAATTTTTTCTATATTTCTGTCTTTCATCTTCTGTTGCATTTTTTCATATTCAAGCAAATCTTTTGAAATTTTCAGAACTTGCTCACAATACTTTTTCTGAGCTAAAGATTTCAAAAGAGTTTCGTCTGTTTTCTTAATATAGTCCCGTTTTCTATTATCATGATAGTGATAAAACTGGACTGTACCTCTACAGCGGGAAATAACCAAGCCTCCTTCCTGTTTACTTACAACCGAGTTTGCTTGTTGAACAATGTTGTTAATGGTGTACATAAAAACCTCCGATATATAACTAATTACAAAAAGCAGTGTAAAACTTCCAAAACCGCAATTTGCACTGCATTTTTTTCATGAAAATGCTTTCGTATGCAGTGCAAAAGCCCAGTAAATGTAATCTGCACTGCTTTTAGGTTGGCAAATTCAACATTATATCCAAAAAAAGCAGTGTAAAATGTGCAAAACCGGATTCTGCACTGCATTTTCTGCTTTTTTGCATTTTGTGCATTTGGTTTATATTAACGAATGACGCATAACGGCATGGGTGGTTCCGTCATAGTCCACGGTAATGCGTATCTCACGGCTGATTTGCGGACAGTAGTATCTGTGAATTCCGGGATTCAAGTTCATTACAGGAGTTTTTGAATCTCTGATATCAATAAGATTATCTTTTTGATTTTCACTTATCCAAACACCGTCCAGAACGGAAAGCTCGGGAATCTCTGTAGGAGACTTAATTTTAATCGATGCTTTAGTAAGATGCCCGTTAAGAATATCCTGTAATAAGTCAACCATGTTGATTTGTCTGAAATCGTCAGTTTTGGAATAACAGGCATCTACAAGGTGGCTGAAATTAATTTTGCTGCGAATCTTAGGTTCCAAATCCATCATATCTTTTGCAAGATAACCTTCATTCTGGTTGAGAACATAGACAGTCTTGTCGTCAAGAGGAGTCACGGCAGTTGCAAAAGGAGTCATTTCTCCCAAAGGATAAGCACAGATGAAAACAGTTTCTCCCACTGGAATACGGATACTTGCATTTCTGGTGTCAGGAGCTATGTACTGACTTACAATCTCATCGTTATAAGTCCACTTGAGAGTGTACCACAATTTTTTTGAAGAGTTTTCTTCCCAAGGATGTTGGGGAATCTCAACATTGACAGTTTTGTAAGAGATATTTTGCGAACAGGAAACCGACAGCAACAGGGTAAAATACAGCAGGGTAAAAATCAGCAGAAACAACTGTAAAACTTTTTTCATAACTACCTCTTTACTCCTTATTCCTTTTTCCGTTCACAAAACGATAATTTTATGAAAGAATCAGTACCGTGAACAAAAATGAACTGATTACATCTTTAAGATATACGGACTCCGACCTAAAATCTGTTCTGTCCAACAGAAAACCTGCAACAGCTTTGGTTGCAGATTTGTCGGAAAAAGAATCTTACACCTATGATATTCCTCAGGCTTTTCTTGAGAAATACTCCGGAGGTCCGGCTCTTGGGGCAAGACTATGGGCAGAGTTTGCAGGATATTCTGTGGACGATCCTTCTTGTTTGGAGACGGAGAATCCCATTGTCATTGTTCCTTCTTTTTTAGGAACAAGTAAGATGCCCTATGGAGATCTTGCTTCAATAGTATTCAGAAGTCCCGTAACAGAAACTCTTTCCTTCAATAATTTCAGAAGTTCGTTATCAGTATCTCCTTATGCTGCGATTATTATCACCGGCCGATTGGATAAAAAGGGTGTGATAAGGTTCGGGGAAGACGGTTTTGTATTCGAAGATGCCCAGAATCTTATTGATAAAGATACAAGTGAAATCAGTTTACTTTACAAAAATGCAATAATCTGCGGAAGAGCCGGTGACAACAAAGTATTGATTTCAACCTGTGTCTGTAACGGTGCTTCAACCGGACGGGGTGGGCTAGGATTTGTTTTTGCCTCAAAAAACCTTAAAGCAGTAACATTGGCTGAAGTTCAGAAAGAAGATATGTTTGAATACGGCAAACTCCTCCGCAGAATAGCCAGCAGTCCTGCATATAAGAATACAGACAGTTATACAGTGCGTATTGCAAACGATAACGGATGGGCACCGGTAAATAATTTTACCCGAAGATATGACCCCAGATTGTTTTATCTCTCATCAAATAGATTATCGGAACCGATTCCTTATGAAGTTCGTCTGATGCTTGGCTGTAACTGCGGAACATTTGATATAAAAAAAGTCCAGAAGCGTTACGATTTCTGTATTGAAAACGGTCTTGACCCGATTTCTGCAGGAAACATAATGGGTTGTAATTCAATTGCTGACCAAAATCAGGTAATGGCTTTTCTCTCACTCTTAGTCAAACAATCAGGTTTCGGAAAACAGGCCGATTACTGTATTAACGGTCTTGAATGCGGACCATATGACTACAGAGGAACATTTGCTCAGGCGTTAAGTGACAGCTTGGGCAATAATTTTCCGGTTTATTTTTCATTCGGCGATGATTACTCCCCGAAATGCTGTGCAAAGCTCGTGTCTTTCAATGAGCGTCTGGTAATGGGACTTCAGAGTCTTGGAGTTAATCACGAGATTTTATATCCGCTGCTAGAAACAGCATCAGGTTTCCGCCATTTTCCCGGTGTTTTTACTTTTGCCCACCTTTTGGCGTTTTCAATCAAAAATGCTTGCAAAAGCGACATGTCTTTCAGAACAATACTGAAAATAGGCGAAAACGGCAGAACGCTTATCAGAAATATCAATTCAATACTCAAGCAAACAAAGGTAGCAATACCAGATTATTTTACAATAGAACCTAAAAGCAACCATCCTTCAGATTCTGTTGTACCGTTCAGACAGATGCTTGTACATTACAAGAAACAAAAGCTATAATTCCGCTATGGAAAATATCATAAAAATCAATCCTGCAATCAAAGATTATGATTGGGGAAACAATTATTTCATACCCGAACTTTTGGGAAAAGAAAAATCAGATATTCCTCAGGCAGAGCTGTGGATGGGCGCTCACAAATCGGGTATCTGCACCTTAAAAAATACAGGAATGCCGCTGAGGGAATTCTTGGATGAAAATCCCGATTTCGCGGGCTGCAAGGCTGATGATTTTCCGTTTCTTTTCAAGGTTCTTGCAATTGACAAACCTTTGAGTATTCAGTGCCATCCGAACAAAGAACAGGCCGAAAAAGGCTTTGCAGAACATAACGCAAACTACTCGGACCCAAATGAAAAAGATGAAATGTATTACGCTCTTACAGAGACGGAGCTTCTCTGCGGGTTCAGAAAGAAACCGGTTTACGATGAAGAAACAAAACAGTTGCACAGTTATTTCGAATCTCTTTATCCCGGAGACAAGGCCTGTGAATATGCCTACAAACTCAACCTCATTCATCTGGAACCGGGTGAAGCCGTTTTCTTAAGTCCGGGAGTCCCCCACGCATACCTGAAAGGCAACGGAATTGAACTTATGACAAACTCGGATAATGTTCTCCGTCTGGGGCTTACAAAAAAGAAAGTTGATCCAAAAGAATTGTACAAAGTAATGATTCAGAGTGCATTTGAACCCAATTTGCTCGGCAGCTTTGAAGACAAAGGCGGAGTTCATTACTATACTCCTGCTGATTTTATTCTGACTGTAATGCAGGACGGTTTTTTCAGATACGAAGAAAAGAAAGTGAAAATATTAATCTGTACGGAAGGCAGTGCAACAATCAATGACAACTTCACTCTGGCTAAAGGCGAAGTCTGTATTGTTGCCAAAAACCAGAGTGTAGATATCGAAGTTGACGGCACCGTTTTCTGTGCCTGTTAATCTTCCAAAGAAATCATGTCACAAAAACTTCTGGAGAAAAGCAATTCCAGAAGAAAAAATACTTTGGGACTGTCAAAACTAGGTACGAATTGCACTTGCGGCTTCCTCCTTTTCATTTCCTGTTTAAGGCTAATTCTGAAAAATCGGAAACAAAATAGTGTTTGTTAATCATTTTGCATTTTGGTCATAATTAACTACAGAGGTGTTGCAGAAAATAAACTGAAAGTCAGTTCAAAAAATGCAACACCTGAAATTGAACTGTGCAAGGAGTGATTTGAAAATTCTTCTTCAGATTACTTGAAGTATCTGTCGAGCATTCCCTTTAAAGCTTTGCAGTGTCTTGCTTCATCACGGGCCATTTCATGGATTGTGTCATGAAGAGCATCAAGACCGTTTGCCTTACAAACTCTGGCAAGTTCTGTTTTACCGGCAGTAGCACCTGCCTCGCATTCAACTCTCCATGCAAGGTTTTTCTTTGTAGAATCTGTCATATTGGGTTCAAGTGCCGAACCGAGAAGTTCTGCAAATTTTGCTGCATGTTCTGCTTCTTCAAAGGCTGCTTTTTCCCAGTAAAGACCGATTTCAGGATAACCCTCTCTGTGGGCAACTCTAGCCATACAAAGATACATACCGACTTCGCTGCATTCGCCGTTGAAATTTGCCATAAGCTGTTCAAGGATGAACTTCTTGTCTGCATCGCTGCAACCGTCAAGTTTTACACCTGCTCCGAATTCATGTTCTGCTGCAAGTGCGGCACCTTCTTCCATTACCTTGAATTTTGTTCCCGGACATTTGCAAGTAGGACATACAAAATCTTCAGGAAGCTTGTCACCTTCATAAACATATCCGCAAACCGGACAAACATACTTCATACTTTTTCCTCCGTATTTAAGTTGATTTTTTTATACAATCAGGGCATACACCTCTGAAAAATGTTTCATGAGTTTCAATGAAAAAACCGTCGGACAGTTTTCTGCAATCAAGGCTCTTATCATATTCAATTCCGATATCGAACACTTTTCTGCATTCTCTGCATACAAAATGGCAGTGATTGTCCGTCCTGAAATCGTAATGGTTTATTTCCGGTAAATTTATGTTTTTTATCCGGTTGTTTTCTGCCAGCACGGCAAGGTTCCTGTAAACCGTACCCCGGCTGATGTTTTTATCCTTTTTTTTGACAGCCTCGTATATCTGTTCTGCAGTAGGATGATCGCACCTTGACTGTACCTCATTGAGAACGATTTGCTTTTGTTTAGTGTTTCTTCTCTGCATCCTATTAAGACTCATTACTGATAATAAGACAGTTTCTAAAATAATGCAATTGAGAACCTCCGAATAATGAAATTTACCCTCGCAAGAGAGTTTGCTGACCAGTGTTGCCGTCAAGCCAATTCTTGAAATTTAATCCCCTTTGTTAAAAATCATAACAGAACATAACAGCTAATAACAAAATATTAAAATAATAACAAACCTTAATTTTTATGAGATGCGTGACCCATAACCACCTATTTGAATGCTACCATAAACCCAAACATTTTTACTTTTATATAAATATGCTAAAATATATAACAATTGTTAGGGGAACATGGGTATGGCAGACAATAAGAGA
>JAZLEZ010000040.1:0-31431 GCA_045615505.1 Sphaerochaetaceae bacterium
TAGCTCAGCGGGAGAGCCCCTGCCTTACACGCAGGTTGTCGTAGGTTCAAATCCTACCGTCGTCATAGATGCAGTGCATAAGATGTATGTACTGCATTTTTTGTCAGTTTTTTCTCCAGTTGTTTTATATTTTCACTCCCAGTTCTGTAAGTTCTTCAATGAGTTTATCCGTTCCTTTGAAATTTACCGGTGTAATACCGCAGAGAAATGCACCGGCACAGTTTATCGGCAAATCATCAATGAAAACAGACTCTTCCGCTTTAATTCCGAAAGTATCAAGCATTGTCTTGTAGATAATCCGTTCAGGTTTAAGCATTTTGTAATAGGCAGAAACAAAAACACCATCAAAAAACTCATGCCCTTCAACATTGCACCAATACTCAGAATGATTCAGCCCTGCATTGCTGAGAAGATAAATTCTATAACCGTTTTTTTTGAGTTTTTTTACCAAGCCAGGCATGCCGGGAACAGCAGGAACCGGCTCCCGTCCGTAATTCATGACAACATCATAAAGAACAGACCTGAGATACTCCGGAATTGTAGGGGCAACAACATCAACAAACTGCCGATTTGTATAGTATCCTGCGTCAAGGAGAGACCATTTCCAGTTATAAAAAATTCTTTCCAAAAGAAAATCATATTCTTCAGAAGTAAGATTGTACTTTGCCATCAGTTCTTCGGGATTCCATTTAATCAGAACCCCTCCCATATCAAAAATAATGTTTTTAATCATTTGTACTACTTAAAATAACCCTATTTTCTTCCCGAGCATCGGATAAATCGTAATCCAAAGTGCACAACCGATTCTCCGAACATTGTTATTATTTCAAAAAACTTATCCCAAAACTCACTGTCTATTCCTGAAAAAAAACAACAGGATTCTTTTCTGTAATTCCATATAAGACTCCTTTTTGTTACACAATTACATAATATAAGGATACCATAGAGTATCTTTTTGTTAAACACGGCAGCTGTTTTTCAGCTCCTGCAGCTCCTCCGGATTTATATCTTTGGAAAAAAATGAGCAATAGACGGTATTGTTCTGAATCAGAGGTTCTGTTCTGAGCATCGGCATAGTCTTGGCTATTTCTTCAAAATATGCTGTACCGGGAATCGGAGAATATTCTGCAAGTTTCGGAACAGCTCCGCAATCCTTGACAAAAGCTATAGTATCTCTTACAGAACGGATACTCTGATGAGGTAAACCTGCAAGAATATATGTTTCACATTCTTTATCCGTATAACCTGCATTGCGGAGATTTTTTACAGCCTGACAGTACTCTGCTCTGGCAACTTTATCCGAACTGTCATGGGCAACTTCAGGATCAATACTCTCCAGAGATAGTCTTATTGTTTTGAAATTTCTTTCAAAAAGAATATGGGCACATTTTTCATCAATCTGTCTTACATGCAAGCCGTTCGGAGTATGCATTCTGACAGAAGATTCTTTTGAAATTTTTTCAGTAAGAGGATAAAAATAGTTTTCCTTGTCCAGCAAAAGAGCATCATCGTAAAATGCAAGATCTGCAATTCCGAGATTATTCTGAAATTCAAAATCCTGCAAGACTTCATGCATCGGTCTTCTGCGATAACAGGGCCAAAGGATTTTTGAAGCACAATATTTACAGGAAAATGGGCATCCGAAAGAAGTCAGAAGAACACCGTATTTCGGTTCTTTATAGAAGTCGAAAGCAGGATACGGGGATAAAGGCTCACTTCTGTCAGTATCGACAAAATCTGCTCCCAGAGTCAAAGCATGCTCATGACAAAGACAGGCATAAATCCCGCCTAATACAATAACTGCATCCGGATATAGGGATTTGAGTAAATCTATTATCCATTTGACTCCCGGATACCAGTATGTCATTACGGAAGTAACAAGAATGTAATCGGGAGATTCACTTCCGTAACGCTCATTAAGCCAATTGATTACCTGATTTTTTTTCAAACCGTAATGATAATACTTTCTGGGAATGTTTCTGTAAATTTCAGGTTTTTCAATCTCAGTTTTTTCGGTTTTTGAACGACCGAATGTCTTTTCACCTGCGGAAGCTTCTGCAATACAGTCTAACAGTGCTACATCATTATCTTTTCTTAAACTCTGCAGAAAAAAAAGCAAACCGAGAGGCTTAGACCAGAGATCCATGAAGGCAAAATCTATTACAGGAGGATTTACTCCAAGTATCCGTTTGCCCTTTAATCCAGTTGAAAAAGACATAGTTGAAGTATATCACAAATTGTATATCGGTGAAGTCGGATACTCCGACTGTATTTCCTCAATCAGTTTTTCAGAATAAACAGGTATTACCCTGTCCCTGTCCGTAACACTGATTCCAAATACATTTGCAGCATTGTTACACAGAAGATCCTGAAGATGTGTTTCGGAACACCCCGCTTTCCGTAAGGCCTCAATAAGAAACAACATACCGGAAAATCCGGGAATTCCGCTTGCTCCTTTTTCCTTATCTTCCAGAGTATGAGGAGCATGGTCGGATTCTATCCACGAAGCAGTTCCGTCAAGAAGAGAATCAAATACGGCTTTTCTGTCGGATTCATTTCTTAACGGAGGGTTCATTTTAAGAAATTGAGAGTGATTTCTTGCGTCTTCGGTTGTAAACAGAGCATGATGAGGAGTAACTCCCATTGTAACTGACAGTCCTTTATTTCTGAACTCTTTTACATATTCCACGGTTTTTCCGCAAGATGCATGAGCAATATGAACTGTACCGACAAACCCCGAATCCGAAGCAGCGGAAAGAATATCTTTTACCGATTCATATTCTGCTTCGGCAGGACGGGCAAGACTGTGAGTATCAAATCTTCCTGAAATATAAAGCTCAGGTTGCATAAGACTTTGCTTTTCACAATGAACTGCTACAACCCCTGTATATCCCAATGATTCAAGAGTTCTGAAAACCGTCAGTTGTTCTGATTTTTCAGTAACTCCCATATTTCCCGTACTTTGACCTGCAAAAAGCTTCAGCCCTACAACACGGGGATGAAAACAATTGTATGCGGATACGACATTTTCAATCTGAACAGGGTCGGAAGTAAGACCTGCATATATGTGATATGAGGGATTATGGGAAAGTTCCAGTCTTTTCATTACAGTGTCGCCATCAGTAAGAGGCGGACTGCAGTTTGGCATATCAAAGACATGGGTAAAACCGGCTTTGGATGCAACATAAAGTCCGTGAGCAACTGTTTCTTTTTCCGACTGTTCCCAGTCTCTGAAATGAACATGTGGGTCTATCAAAGTGCCACCCCGTGAGATTCTAGCTCCTCAGCCGTATAAAATGTTCCGGTTTTACAAGGAAGTCTTCCGGCACATACACACTCTCCGCACATTCCTACCCCGCAAAGAGTCAGTTTTTCCATACTCATATTGATTCTGTCCGGGCTCATTCCGAGTTCACGAAGTCTGTTTGAGCATTTTTCCATCATCTTGCCCGGACCCACAACATAAACGCGTGTATCGGATGTAATATCATCTGAAAAGATTGTATCAATCACCCTGCCCGGTTTTCCGTCGTCGGCAATATATTCAGTCTTCCCGTACCGGTTCAGAAGATTCTGCAACGGTTCGGAATTTCCGGATGATTTGACTATGCCAACCTTAATCGAGATTTCAGTTCCGTATGGTTTGAGTCTTTCTGCTATAAGAGGAAGTACAGCTACTCCGCTTCCGCCTGCTATCAGAAGAGCATGTCTGCTCGGAATAAGATTCATCGGCTTGCCGTACAAACCTCTCAGATAAACGGTATCCCCTTTTTTGAGATTAAAACATTCTGATGTAAAAAAACCTCTCTTCTTTATCAAGAATGTCAGAGGCGTATTGCAGGCAACTGAAAAAGGCTTTTCACCCTTCTGAGGAATCCATAAAAATGCGAACTGTCCCGGTTTGCAATCAAGTTTTCCCTCAAGAGTAAGAATAAGAGTATCTTCGGATACCTTTTCAGCAGAAATTACCTTATGCGGATTGTAGGTAAGTCTGTTGCCCGGAACAATGTATGCACCGGCATCAAAACCGTTTTTCAGAGCCTTGAAGTATAATGACCAGTTTTCAGGCTCTATTCTTGACAGTACAGACCCCACTCCGACGCAGTCTGCTCCGGCATCCAGCATGGCATCTACATCTTCTGAAACACAGACTCCTCCCATTCCCAAAACTATTGGCTCATCACCTATGGCATTTCTAATCTTTCCGATACATTCCAAGGCTTTTTCATGAACCCATTTCCCGCTGGCGCCGCCTTTTCCGCCTTCATTCAGATTGAATATACTCATGCCTGAGTTCTTTTCAACATAACTCAAAGGACCTACGGTATTTATTGCAGCAACCCCGTCTGCACCGGCATTGATTACAGCCTTTGCAATCTTTCCGATATCTTCAACATTGGGAGTGAGTTTAACAATCAGCAAGGCATGTTTATCGGTTCTTGCCTTTACTATTTCGGAAACATAGTAAGAAGCAATTTCTGCACTGCTGCCAATAGAAGCACCAAAACCTGCAGAAGCATGCGGACACGAAAAATTCAGTTCAACCATATCGCAAATCGGACTGAACATATTAACAAGAACTATAAAATTTTCAGGGGTGTTTGCAGATAAGGATATATTGAGTATTGCCCGCATTCCATTCTCATAGATAGTCTTCAACTGAGAATAAACGGCATCTGCTCCCGGATTTCTCAAACCTACAAAATTTCCGAAGTCGCCTTCATTCAAAGAACATACAACAGGCTCTCTGTGTCCCTGAGTTGCAACAACCTGATAGCTTTTGGTAGTTATGATATCCGCACAACACACAGTTCTTTCGAACAACCCGACTGTTTCCGGTTCCGTAGTTACTATTCCGGATACCGTGGATAGAATACGGGTTTTCCTTATGTGGTTACGGTAAAGAAGTGCGTATGCCCTGTTATTCATCTTAGAGATGCCTCACTTATCAGTTTTCTGAGTTTTTCAATACTCTGTTCAACTGCATCACAAGGGGCAGGCCCTTTCTTCCAAGGATGTGTCAGTCCTGAGGAACTGTTTATTCTTGCAAGTTTCAGAGGATAAGAAGTCTTTCTCATAAGTTCCATTACTTCAGGTGCAGTTCCGCCTTGAGACCCGACACCCGGAATCAGCATCGGAATGTTGCGGGACCCGTAAAAAAATGAAATATCTTCAAACTCTTTAAGGTTTGTTGCACCAGCAACAGCTCCGATTCCACGGCAATCTTTTGCCCATTCGGCAATCTTTTCCGATACTGTGAGATATAGTGGTTTTCCGTTCTTCATTTCAAGGTTCTGAATATCTTTTCCCCCGGGATTTGAAGTTCTGTTGAGAATATAGACCCCTTTGTTTTCATAGGCAAAGGGCATTACAGAGTCTGTTCCCATATAAGGCGAAACTGTTACGGCATCTGCCTTCCAGCAATCAAAAGCTTCAACTGCATAGTTCAGTGATGAAGTAGCTATATCCCCTCTCTTGCTGTCAAGAATCACGGGAATATCAGAAAACAATTCATTAATCATATTCAGAACCGAAGCAAGTGCTTTGGAGCCTGAGAATTTTCCGTCGCGGGGACTGTCCAACCTTGCATAGTATCCCAGATTTGGTTTAAAAGCAGAGGGAATACAATTCTGTTTCTTTATTTCGTTAAACAGTTTTTCCAGATATTCCGAGATTCTCTTCTCAACCGGTAAATTCTGACCGGGAAATGCATCAAGTACAGGATCAAGGCCCATACAAACTATGTTACCTGTCTTTTCGGCACTCAATATCAGTTTTTCACAGTAATTCATCATTCACCCACCTTCGGAAATCCATGTTTCAATCCCCAATCAAACGGAGAATTCCTCCATTCTTGCAAACTGTCTGCCTCTGAATCGGAAATGTAACCTACAGCAAGAGCAGTGTTTATCATCATCGGATATGAAAGAATTGTATATACATTACATATAGGATTAAGAGCCTTGAAGGCCTCATCTGATTTATTCAGACCGTATGTGAAAATGGCAAAACAATCAGTACAATCCCCTTGTGCATCTCTGACAGCCTGCAGGGCTTTAACCGATGATGAACCTGTTGAAATCAGATCCTCGATGAGAAGGACTTTTTTTCCCTCGTATGATCCGCCGGAACCCAGTCCCTCAATCTGATTTCCCATTCCGTGATCTTTTGCGTATGAACGAACATAAGACAGTGGTTTTTTGAGTTTATCTGCAAGACTTGTTGCATGCGGAATACCGGCTGTAGAGGTTCCGGCAATATTATCAACATCAATACTAAGTGCATCAATCATCTCTGAAAAAGCATCTCTTATGAGGGCTCGGAATTCATAATTTGCAAGAAACATTCTGTTATCGTTGTATATCGGCATTCTGTAACCTGATGCCCATGTAAAAGGTTTTGCAGGACTCAGTTTTATTGCACCCAGTTCAAAGGCTGCAGATGCCAGCTTTTTTCCGTAAAAATCCGTAATCTGTTCTATTGTTCTCATTATTCACCTCACATCCCATATTTCCTTGAATGTATGAAACTTGCCGCAATAAGCACAGGCAAAATGACCGTCATTTGTCCTGTAAAATGAACTGGACACCCCTTCTTTGTTGATTGGATGCGTTATACAGGCTTCATTCTTGCAGCACAGATCATCAAAGTTATAAATCCTCGGCGGCATATGAGTTCTGAACTTCTTGAATACCTTTCCGCCCTTGATTATGTTAAGCGTACAATTAGGTGCTACGGCTGCAAGTCTCTTAAGATCCTTTCTGTCCAGCTCTCTGCAATCCGGACAGAAGATTATTCCCTTATACAGTCCGTCCGAGCTCTGACTTATCCACTGCCCGCCTTTTCCGTAATCAAGTTTCATTATTTCAAGAATTTTTGCCATATACGACCGGATGTTTTTGGGAGACTCCCCTTTGCAGATATGGTCAATTACAAGACCGTCGGAAATAGGCCTTACTCCTTCAGAAAACTCTTTTTTCTTTACCGTACCGGAAACGGGAACCTCTACGATATATTCTTCATCCGGACAATAAGCAGATTCCGTGCGGGAAGGAATAAAATCATTTCCGATTTTTCCGGCTATCAGTCCGATAAGAACGATTCTGCAATAGTAACCGTTAATCGACTGCCTTTCCCATCCGTTGAATGAAGTAGTATCAAGCCAAGTTGGAATTGTAGGATGTTCCTTATGTCTCGGAAGCGGATGGTAGAATTTTGTGACAGGGTCAATTTTACTGACAAATTCAGGTCTGAATGTAATTGACTGTCTTAAAGAATCCTGCTTCTGAAGAACCTGCTCTCCCATTCTTTCAAGTTGAGGTCTTGTAAAATACCATGTCTTTGCAATGTCTTTCTGCCCGAGATATTTTTCAATAGACTCGAATTCTCTTACTTCAAAACCGTTCTCCTTCATTTTTTCCACATAGTTTTCCGGCATTCTGAGCTCGTAAGGTGCAACAAGATCAACCTTGACCTTGTCAAAGAGTTTTAATCCGTCAGCTTTACTGTGAACAGTTCTTCCGTGATACAAATCTCCAACCAGAGCCACATGGATTTCTTCAAAATTCATCTTTGTATCTTCGAGAAAGCTGAATTCATCAAGAAGTTCCTGCGTTGGATGTTCATGTTTTCCGTCACCGGCATTTATGAAGGCAGGTTTATACGGAAGCCGGTTCCGTTCGGAATAAACTGCAGTTTCTTCACTAAGCCATTTCGTAAGCCCCTCAACAGTACTTCTGACTATGAATATAGTATTCTGATATCCGCTCAAAGTGTTGAATGTGTCTGCGTATGATTCTCCCTTGTTTATGGAAGAACTTGTCGTAAGCAGTTCACTGACCTTTACATGATGGAACTTGGCAGCATTTCTGAAGCTTTCCTTGGTTCTTGTTGAGTTTTCGATAAAAACTTCATAAATACCGAAATCCTTATCATTTATTCTGAACTCATCCAGTTTCTTCTGATTGTTTTCACCGATTGCTTTTTTCAGTTCCCAGACTTTTCTGAAGAAATATCTTCTTTCTTCAATGGAAAAATCTTCAATTACATTTAAAGATCTTCCGACAAATACATTCATGACAGTACCTCCGGCACATAAAAAAAAAGTCCCACACGGGACTTTCAAATAACAAATAAGCTGACAGAATCAGTCAGGAGTGAGAACAATTGTCTTTTTATTCCTTTCTTTTTCCGTTTCATCGGAATTGATTTTACAAAAATCCGATTTGATTTACAACACTTATTTGTACCTTGTCTGTTATAAGTTGCGACAAATCAATATAATCAGAAGTAAAAAAAGAAAACTTTCGGAGATAAAAGTGTACGAATTGATTCAGATTTCAGAACATGACTATTACATTGAATGCCCTGCCAAAGTCGGAATTGTTAGAGTATCCGAAAATGAAGTTGTATTGATTGACAGCGGAAACGATAAGAGTACAGGAAAAACTGTTTTGAAAATTCTTGAGTCTCAGAACTGGAATCTGAAATCCATATTGCTTACCCATTCTCATGCAGATCATATCGGAGGAAATAATGTAATCCAAAGCAGAACCGGTTGCTCAATCTATGCAAGCGGTATCGAAAGTGCATTGAGTAACTATCCTGAACTTGAGCCTTCTATGCTTTACGGCTCTTTTCCTCTTCCCGAATTAAGATGTAAATTTCTGGAAGCTCAAAAAAGCAATGTCCTTCCGCTGACAGATGATGTTCTACCCGAAGGATTCAAAGCAGTTAAACTTGACGGACATACAACAGAAATGACCGGTTATCTGACTCCGGACGGAACATTTTACATAGGAGATTGTCTTGCATCGGAAGAAAACCTGATAAAACATCCTGTAACTTTCATTACTCAGGTTTCACATTATATTCAAACATTGAAAAAACTTCCCGAAATTGAAGCAGAATATTATGTTCCCTCCCATGCTCCGGTATGCAATGACATAAGAGAACTTGCTTTGCACAACTTAAATACCGTCAATAAAATAGCAAATCTTATCATGGATATGAGCAGCCAAGGAGTTACTTTTGAGACACTTCTGAATAATCTTATGGATTACTTCGGAATTCCCGGCAATCCCGTTCAGTATTACCTTATAGGAAGCACAGTAAAAGCATATCTGAATTATCTTCTGGAAACAGACAGAATTAGCTATTTCTTCGACGGCTCAAAAATGCTTTGGAAAACCTTATAAGCAGAAAACATCAAAATCAGGCAGATTTCCGCCTATTGCCTCGGGTGCAAGAGACATTAATACTTCGTAATATCCCAAAAGCTCTTTTTCTGCTTGCCTGCCCTCTTTGAATACTATGGCACAATCTTTTATTGAAGCTCTTGCAAGGTCTGCTTTCATAATACCCTTTTCTTCGATTATCTTTGCAGTTTCATCGGCATCGGAAAGAACCTTGCGAATAGAGTTTTCATAGTCTTTTTTTACACTCTCAACAAGTTTCGGATTCTGTAAAGCAAATTTTGCCGATACTACCAGCACACTCATAGGATACTGCTTGAAAGCAGTCCGTTCTTCCCAATATTTCTGAACATCGGCGATTATACGGATATCGGGGTTTTTATTAACTGCCATATTTACAAAAGGTTGTGGCAGAATAGCCAAACTGCACTTTCCTGCAATCAGCATTTGTGCCAGTTGGACAGGAGCTGTAATACTGTAATTTCTCTTATATTCCGGAAACAGCAAATTAGCCATATGATCCGGTGTTCCGCCAGCTCCGGGAACATACAACTCCGATGCAGCATTATCAGAGCCTAAAACAGACAGCATTCCTTCTCCGACAATTGCTACAAATTTAATATTCACACCTTTATTGAAAACATTTAAAGCAGTATTTGCAGGAAGAACAGCCATATCCAATTCACCGTTTACAAGTTTTGAAATGGTTTCATTCGGAGACGGATAAACAGACACATCTATGTATTCCGGCAGCATTGCACTGGAGAAACCCGTTGGACCCTGCATTACTCCCAAATTTACCTTAAATGAGTGTTCTTCCCGTTCTCCTGCCGGATTTGCAAACAAGCAGATAGAGAAAAAAGAAACAAAAATAACGATAAAAAAAACTTTTTTCATACAGGACATAATAATTGTACCTCCTGATAGAAATATACCTATAAAAGACTGATTCGTGTAGGAGATTAAACATTTACAAGTACAAGACCTGTAAGAACACCTGTGAGAATAAAGAATGCGGGAAGTTTGGATTTCCACATAAGTATAGCCTCCGGAACAAGCTCTCCGAAAACAACATAAAGCATGGCTCCGCCCGCAAAACTCAGCGAAATCGAAAGCATCAAAGGACTCATTACACCCAAAAAATAACCTAGCAACGCACCTATTACTGTAGGAACTCCTGATGCTGCTGTAACTAAAACAGCTTTGTTTTTACTCATACCTCCGGCAACAAGAGGAACAACAACAGCCATTCCCTCGGGGATATTGTGCAAACCGATTACAACGGCAATCAAAAAGCCCGAACCGCTGAATAAATCAGAATCACTGACTGCATAAGTTGCACCTATTACCATTCCTTCTGGTATATTATGAAGAGCAATGGATAAAGCCATTACTATTCCGGCTACAAACAGTTCTGCATAGCTTGTTCCTGAATCTGATTTATGAACATTAAGGTGGTCTGCATGAATAAGCTCATCAAGATCATCAGCTGTCTTCGGATGCTCGTCATCTATATGCTTTACTTCAGGGTTCGTCGTTCTGTCTATCCATGCATTCAGAAGATAAACTACCCCATAACCGAGAAGAACTCCGAATACAACTATTCCCAAAGGTAAAACTTGTTCTGCGCCATCTGGGAAGAAAGCCTCTGGAATAAGATCGAATGATACTACGGCAAGCATTACTCCGCCGGCAAAACTCAAGAGAAGACTTACAACTTTATTTGAATCTCTTTTCAGTATGGCACCGACAATTCCGCCGAGTCCTGTTCCCAGAACACCAGAAATAAATGTAATTATAACTATCCAAAAAATGATACTCATAAGACATTTACTATCCTACAAATTATAGCAGTTTTGGTAAATACTGAACATAAGAACAGTAGATGTATCTGTCTTGTATCATTCAGTCCTGACACCTTAGAATATGATTTTTTCAATATGGTCGGTAATTTATGTTGCTCTGTTTGCTCTTATTATCTGTAAGATGACCGAAAAGCAGATAAGTTCAGGAGCGCTGGGAAGAATCAACAGTAAATTTTGGGCAATAACGCTATTCACTTTGGCAGTAGCTCAGATAGGAGGAGTCATATATCTGTCTTCAACTGTCACCTATAGTGTTGCAGCCGTATGGGGACTGATAGGAATAGCCGCTGCAAGCTATTCTTAAAACAGGCTGATTTTCAAAATTACAACATTATATGCAGTAATGCTTGTTGTACCTGTGGACCTATAAGCTGAAACATTAACAGTCCAAACAGCAAATAAAAAAACGGGATTTTTCCCGTTTTTTTATCATAACAATGCTTTTCTGAAGATCATAAGATGCTCAGGGCTTAAATTGAAACCGCTTCTGATCATAAGAATTCGGTTTCCGTTACATATTGAAAAAGAACCGGATTGAGATTCAAATACATATTCCGTTCCGAGAAAAAGCTCAATATCCGGTTTTCTTACGGACCCGTCCGGAATAATCTGAGAAGCAACTGCATCCCGAAGTAATCTGTAATCTGAAGTAAATAAAGTGTAACTGACAAAGGATACATCACTAATGTGAGAATCGTCATACACGGAATCTCCTTCCTTAATCCCGAAACTCTCGTCAAAACAATAAACTTCTTCACCGGCAAAAGACTCAGAAGAAACATATCTTGTAGTTCTGTAAACATTTGATGTATTCGCACCGAGATTTTCCAGCCTTACAGGAATGTCATCAGAATATAGATGATAAACGGAAGTTCCTATCTTTATACGCTCTGAATGTCCTCTGTTCCTGAAAAAAGAATCACAGGCAAGAAACATGGCAAACAGAAGCAGAACACAAGACAATATTTTTGTTGATGTATCCAGAATTCTGTTTTTTCTGCCGATAAAAAAACAATTTGCAAAAGCCATGAGACATAAAACACTGCACAGGACCAACAGCAAAACGAAAACAGCGGAAAAAGCAATGTACAAATTGTTTGTTACAACTTTTATCAAAGATGTGGAAAAAAGAAAATACAAAGCAGTTAGATATATTGTACAGAGCAGAAGATTCGAAAGACTCTTGAATTTTCCTCTTATCTGAGCCCTCTTCTCACTGCAATCATCAGCTGTAGGAACTGGAGATCTGAAAACTTCTTCTGTTAGGTAAACATGGCGTCTGCTGTCTTTCAGAGTTTCCTGTTTTCCGACACAAATACAATCCCAACCCTTTTTCCTGATTCTTGTAAGTTCTTCTCTTACCTGAAGTTCAGTTGAAAATTCATTTCCTGCACGATAAAGCGTAAGAGCACAGACACGGCGTCCGTCGTAGGCTCTGTTTTCAAAGTAGAAATTATTTCCGACAACTTTTTTAAGAGCCTGTCCCTGTTCTGCCATCTGCTGAAGAAAAAAAGTCAGTTCCCCGTCTGTATGATATTTAATCAGAAACTTTCGTATCATAGGTTAAAAATGAAAGGGGTGTCTGTTTGGACTTAAAGCCCAATACAGACACCAAACTGTGAACGGAATGTTTATATCTTAAACCCCATCTCCTGCTGCTTGAGAGGACAAGCAACGAAGTGGTTGGAAGATACTTCTATCAATTCCGGAACTCTGTTCTTACAAATCATGTCATTACATTCAAGACATCTTTTTGCAAATCTGCATTCTGCAGGCGGCTCAATAGGACTTGTAATTTCACCCATAAGCTTTACACGCTCTCTTCTGTGTCCCAGTTCAGGAATAGGAATTGCAGAAAGAAGAGCCTGTGTGTAAGGATGAATAGGATTCTCAAACAGTTCCTCTGCAGGTGCTTTTTCAACAATCTGCCCAAGGTACATAACTGCAATATCATCAGAAAAGTGGTTTACAACACTTAAATCGTGTGTGATGAAAATGTATGTCAAACCGAGCTTTTCCTGAAGTTCCTTCAGCAAATTTAGAATCTGAGCCTGAATACTTACATCAAGAGCTGATACAGGTTCATCACAAATAATCAGCTTAGGCTCCATTGCAAGAGCACGCGCAATACCTATTCTCTGTCTTCTACCACCATCAAGTTCGTGGGGATATGTGTTTATGTATCTTTCTGCAAGACCAACTGTCTCCATAAGCTCAAGAACTCTTTTCTCAATGTCTTCCTTTTTTGTAAGGATTTTGTTTTCCTTTATAGGTTCTGCAATAATCTGGCTTACGGTTTTCTTAGGGTCAAGAGATGAAAACGGATCCTGAAAGATAATCTGCATATCCTTTCTCATATGACGCATTTCCCTTGAAGAAAGCTTCGTAATGTCCTTTCCTTCAAAAATCACTTCACCGCTGGTAGGCTCAATCAATCTGAGAATAACTCTTCCTGTTGTTGACTTTCCGCATCCGGATTCTCCGACAAGACCGAGTGTCTTACCTCTTTCGATTGTGAAATTAATATCATCAACTGCATGAAGCATTCCACGGGAGGTCTTAAAATACTTTTTAAGATTCTTTACTTCAAGAATATTATCAGCCATTTCTCTTACTCCTCTCAATTTTGAACTTAGAATCCTGATCATACGCAGAACATGCTACATAATGTGTTCCGCCTACACATTTAAGCTCAGGAATAGCCTTTTTACAAGCTTCAGTTGCATAGTTACATCTCGGAGCAAAAGGGCATCCTACAGGAATCTCCGTAGGATCCGGCATCAGACCATGAATAGGCTTGAGTTTTGCCTGACGGTTCTTGATGTTCGGAAGTGAATTGAAAAGACCTTCCGTATAAGGATGCATTGTCTTTCCGAATACTTCTTCAAGAGACCCCTGTTCTACAATTCTGCCCGAATACATAACAGCAACATCATCACATACTTCAGCAACGATTCCCAAGTCATGTGTAATCATAATCATAGAAGTATCATACTTTTCCTTGAGTTCTGTCATAAGTTCAAGAACCTGTGCCTGAATTGTAACATCCAAAGCCGTTGTAGGCTCATCGGCAATCAGGAGCTTGGGATTACAGGCAAGAGCAATAGCAATAACTACACGCTGCTTCATTCCGCCTGAGAACTGATGAGGATACTCATTTGCCCTCTGTCTGGGAATACCTACCAGTTCCAGCATATCACCGGCTTTTTCCAAAGCCTCTTCTTTTGAACACTTCTCATGAATTTCAATGGATTCTGCAATCTGCTCACCTACTGTGAATACAGGGTTAAGAGCTGTCATAGGATCCTGAAATATCATTGAGATTTCCTTTCCTCTGACCTGTTCAAGTTCATCAACGGAAATGTCACGGACATCTCTTCCGTTGATTTCTATTTTTTTACACTCAACAACTCCGGGAGGATCCGGTACAAGACGGAGCATGGCAAGTGCTGTTGTTGTTTTTCCTGCACCTGTTTCTCCTACAAGTCCGAGAGTTCTCTTATATCCGAGTTTTAGATTGATGCCGTTAACTGCATAAACGATACCGTCTTCTGTTTCAAAACGAACATGAAGGTCTTCAATATTAAGAATTTCTTTATCTTCTTTTTTCATAGTCAATTCCCAACCTCCTTATCTTTTCAGTTTCGGGTCAAGGGCATCTCTGAGACCGTCACCGAGAAGGTTAAGACAGAGAACCGTAATCATAATAGCGATACCGGGGAAAAGAGTCATATAACTGTAGTCTCTGATATACAGTCTTCCCGCAGAAAGCATACTTCCCCATTCCGGAGCAGGAGCAGGAACACCAAGACCCAGAAATGACAGCTGAGCAGCGGAAATAATAGCTGAACCTACACGGAGAGTTGCCTGAACGATAATCTGGGAAAGACAGTTGGGAATGATATGGACAAGAACAATCTTCCAGTCCGGCTGACCGATTGCACGGGCAGCCTCAACATATTCCTCTCCTCTGACAACAAGAACAGCAGCTCTTGCAACTCGGACAAACGGAGCCGTACTTGCAATACCTACGGCAATCATCAGGTTAAGAGTACTCTTGCCAAGAGCCGAAACCACAGCTATTGCCATAAGGACTGAAGGAATGGATGAAAAAATGTCACATATTCTCATTACGACATTTTCAAAAGTTCCGCCGATATAACCTGCAGCTGAACCGAGAAGAACTCCTACTATCAAAGCTATAATAACTGCAACGACACCGACAGCAAGGGAATATCTTGCACCATAAATAATTCTGGCAAAAATATCACGCCCGAGTTCATCAGTTCCGCAAGGATGTTGAGCTGAAGGCCACTGCATTCTCTCTCTTACATTCATTCCTATAACATCTGTGTTGTAGTCATAAATCAACGGAGCTGAAAGAGCTGCCACGATAATGACGATAAGCAGAGCCAGACCTATGAGAGCTCCTTTGTTTTTTCTGAGCTGTCTCCATGCCATTCCCATTGTACTTCTTTTCTTGTAGAACTTGGAGGCTCTTATTTCAGTATTTTCTGACATATCACTCCTCCTCACTTTGTATATTGCGCCTTGATTCTCGGATCAACATAGGCATAGACGATATCCACAAGAAGATTGACAACAGTTACAAGCATTGTAGTCATAACAAGAGCACCTGTTACGGTAGGAATATCACGCTGATCGATTGCATCTACAACAAGTCTTCCTACTCCGGGCCATGCAAATACGGTTTCGGCGAGAACCGAGCCTCCGAGTACATTTGAGAACTGAACACCGAAAATCGTGATAATAGGAATAAGAGCATTTCTGAGAGCATGATGCATGACAACCTTGTTTTCTGAAACACCCTTTGCACGGGCAGTTCTGAGATAATCCTGTCTGAGAACATCAAGCATTGAAGAACGTGTTGTTCTTGTAAGAAGAGCAGCTAGTCCTACTCCTACGGTAACAGCAGGAAGAATAACGCTTATAACACCCTCTGCACCACCGGAAGGAAACCAACCGAGTTTCAGTGAAAAGAGGATGATAAGAAGAAGGCCGAGCCAGAAGTTCGGCATCGAAAGCCCCAGTAATGCAAGAACCATTGCAATGGTATCTTTCCACGAATTCTGGTTTACAGCAGCAACAATTCCGAGAGGAACCGATACCAATACTGCAACTACCATGGCAATTGTAGCAAGTCTGAGAGTGTTAGGCAGACGCTGAAAATACAGCTGCATAACATCCATCTTGCTTATATATGACGTTCCGAGATTACCTCGGAGAAGATTTCCGATATATCTGAAATATCTCTCAACAAGAGATCCGTTCAGACCCATTTCTTCACGGAGAGCTTCCAGCTGTTCTTCCGTTGCATCAGGACCGGCGACCTGATAAACAGGGTCTCCTTCTGCCACATTCATAATGGCAAAAATAATGAATGCTACACCCAGCAAAACAGGGATCAGCATTATTAGTCGCTTGATTATATAGCGATGCATATCTACTCCTTATTAAAACCACAGAGCACCGAAATGCCCTGTGGTATGAGGATTAATCAATAATTGAATTATTTTTCAGGAACAGCAATAAATCTGTAGTCGTGCTTTGCATCCGGCTTCCAGATTGCTCCTGCAAGACCCTTCTTTACACCGATATTGATGTAAGATGTACAGATAGGAATCATAGGACATACTTCATCGAGATAATTCTCTGCATCATAGTACATCTGTTTTCTCTTTTCAGGATCTGTTTCAACAAGTGCCTTATCAATCATTTCATTGAACTTGGCATCTTTCATGTTAGGTCTGTTGGAACCGTTCTTCTTGAGAGTTCCGTCTGCCTGAAGTGTTGAACCGCACTGATTTCTGAGTGTATAGTCTGTTCCGAGATCATCTGTGAACTGATAGATACACATTTCATAATCAAGAGCTGCATCATTGAGTGAGCCCTTAAGTGAAGCTGTTTCTCTTTCATCAAGAACGATATTGATACCGGCCTGAGCACATGCATTCTGGAAAATAAGAGCCATTGTCTTCTTGAATTCCTTATCAACCATAATCTTGAATGTAAGCTGACCCGGCTTATAACCTGAAAGCTTCAGTTCTTCTTTTGCTTTTTCAATATTGTATTCGTAAACATGAATATCAGGATTGAGACCGAACTGTCCGCGGTTAATGTAGTTGTTATGGACTGTTCCGAGACCGTCCTTTCCGCCGAGAACCATAGCTTCCTTATCTGCACAGTAAGCAAGAGCCTTTCTTACATGAACATTATTGAGACCCGGCTTTTCCATCTGCATAGGGATGTAAAGAAGAACTACATCAGGAGTCTGAACGAGTTCAAGATTTCCGTCAGCCTTGATTCTCTCGAGGTCTGTTGTTGAAGGATCGATACATACATCGATTTCACCTGTCTGCAGAGCAATAAGTCTTGTTGAAGCTTCCTTGTAGAGCTTGAAAATGATTTTCTTTGAAGGCGCCGGACCCTTTCTGTAGTTATCGTATCTTACGAAAGAAACGAAATCACCCGGTTTCCATTCTTCAAGAGCAAACATTCCGGAACCGAGGTAAGGCCCCTTGTTCGGATCCTTTGTGCATGCAGCTTCTGACATAATTGACATACCGCCGTGAGCCATGAGTGTAATCCAGTCCTGATTAGCCTTTGAAAGTACAACTTCCACATGTGTGTCATCAAGAACTGTTACAGACTTGACATCTGCAACCTTCTGAGATGCAAATGATGATGTTTTAGCCTTGTCGTATGTGTACTTTACATCTGCGGCTGTAAGCTTCGAACCATCGGTAAATGTTGCATCAGCAGGAAGTGTGAATACATATGTGCATCCGTCTTCTGAAACTGTCCAGCTTTCTGCAAGACCCGGAATTACCTGATTTGTATCAGGGTCAACATTGACAAGTCTTTCGTGTGTAAGATAGAAAGCCATCATGTTGGCATCTGTGTTAGATCCCTGAGGATCAAGTGTTGTAACATCATTTGCAACACCGATGACAACTGTGTCCTTATACTTTACATCTTTGCTGATTTCGGCTGACTTTACATTTCCGGCTTCTGTTGATGTACCTGCAGACTGTGTAGGTGCAGCAGTTGAAGAAGCTGTAGAAGCGTTCTTATTTCCACCACAGGAAACAAGAAGAGCACAAGCAAGAACAAGTACTGAAAGTACTAGTGTGAGTTTCTTCATTTTTTTCTCCTTAAATGAATTTTTATGGATGAATAAACACCCAAACTTTTTTTTAGTTTAGCATATACTATGTGGATAGATAAATAAAAAAAGATTCGATAATATCGGAACTATGGTTAAAAGAAACAAAACAAATTATGTTCTTGTATTATTCTTTATTGCATATACAATTACTGCCTTTTTCAAAATTTCCGCCAATATTGTCATTCCTATTTTTCAGGACAGATTCGCAATTTCTTCATCATTTGCAGGGCTTATTTCCGGAATGTATTACCTTCCTTATGCTTTTCAACAGCTTCTTGCTTCCCCATTATCTTACAAGTTCGGAGCAACTAAAGTAGTTGCCGCAGGGTTCATTATTGCAGCATCCGGTTCATTGCTCTTTGCATTTGCATCCAATGCGTATATGGTTATGGCAGGCAGATTCCTTGTCGGAGTAGGGGTCGGTCCTGTGTTCATATCAATAATCCAATACCTTACTGAAAACTTCAAAGGAAGAGAATTTGCACTTTATACAGGTCTTGCCGTTACTTTCAGCGGGCTTGGACAGGCTGTTGCATCAGCTCCACTGAAAATCTTCATTCAGAATTACGGAATCAAAAATGTATTCGTTTTTCTCTCGTGCCTGATGGTAACTGTATCTGCGGTATTGTATTTTTCCGGAAACAGAACAAAGAGCAGTCGGAATACAACATCGCCAGATATTTTCAAACAGATAAAAGCCACATGCAAAGCTGTAATAAAAAGCCCTGTTCTCATCCTCATTACTTTGAGCTGGATATTCTATAATTCAATCCAACATTCTTATCAAGGGCTTTGGAGTGCAAAGTGGATGACTTATGCATTCCCGAACAGAACACAGTTTTCCGGAATGAGTGCTACTATGGTTAGTCTTGGTTTGATGTTCGGAACATTTTTTTCGGAAAGAATAAAACCCAAATCAATGTCAAGATTGACCAGCACTATTACAAGTGAATACTTCTTTGCTATCAGTGCACTTGCAGTATCATTTATGCATCTGACTTCCGTTATAATCTGTCTTGTCTTTGATTTCATACTGGGTTTTTCGGTCGGAGATATTTGCATACAACAGACATCTTATGTCAGAGAAATTTCTGATGACAGTATTTCATCTTCAATAACAGGGTTTATGAACTTCTGTTCCAGTATCGGAACTTTATTCTTTCAATGGATGACAGGTTTATCAGTTGATATCCTTTTATTAAAAGAAGTTAATCCGAAGTCTGCGTATCTGACAACATTCCTTATTTTTGCAGCTCTGAATCTAATTGTCACCCTATTCTGCACAAGGGCACAAAAGTCAAAGAGGTACTTTCAAAACTGCCTTCATAAATCTTGAATTTGCCTTTGCGTTTAAAAACACATTTTTTACACAAAATCAAAAATGGTTTTCTCTTCACAAATATCAGTTTTGAAAATACCTCCAAAATAAAAGCAGCCGGAAAGCTGCTTTTATTTTGTAAGTAACATAGCATCATTTGCAACGGAAAACATTTTCATCAAATCATTCACTGACAGACTTTGTTTTTCCTTGTCTTTGACATCAAGAATGATTTTACCGTTATCCATCATTATCAGTCTGTTCCCGTACTCCAAAGCATCCTTCATATTATGTGTAATCATCAATGTAGTAAGATTATTGTCACAAACAGCTTTCTGAGTCATCTTCAGAACTTTCGATGCAGTTTTCGGATCCAGAGCTGCAGTGTGTTCATCAAGAAGAAGTACTTCCGGCTTTTTAATTACTGCCATCAGCAGTGTCAATGCCTGTCTCTGCCCACCTGAAAGAAGATAAACCTTATTATCCAATCTGTCTTCCAGTCCCAAATCGAACATTTTCAGTTGCCTTCTGTATTCTTCTCTTTCCTGTTCGCTAATTCCCCAAACAAGTCCCCTTTTTTGTCCTCTTCTGATAGCCAGTGCCAGATTTTCTTCAATCAGCATTGAAGGACATGTTCCCATCATAGGATCCTGAAAAACCCTTCCGAATATTGATGCACGCCTGAAATCGGGCAAGTTTGTAATATCCTTGCCGTTGGACAGAATACTTCCTTCATCTGCAGGATAAACTCCAGCTATACAGTTGAGCATCGTTGATTTTCCGGCTCCGTTTCCGCCTATAACAGTAACAAAATCTCCGTCGTTCAAAGTAAGATTTATTCCGTTCAGCGCTACTCTTTCATTAACGGTTCCCGGATTGAATACTTTTTTCAGGTTCTTTACTTCAAGCATGCATTACCCCCTTTTTAATATTCGGAAGTGCAAGAAACAAAGCTACAATCAAGGCTGAAATCAATTTCAAATCGTTGGTATTCAGACCAAGTTGCAGTGTTAACTGAAGTACCAGATAATAAACGACGGAACCTATAACTACACTTAATAGCATCAATGCAAAATTTCTGAAGATGTTTTTTAATAGAGTTTCTCCTATGATTACTGCAGCCAGACCGATTACAATAGCACCTCTACCCATATTTACATCTGCAGACCCCTGATATTGAACAAGCAATGCTCCTGATAATGCCACCAAGCCGTTTGCAATCATAAAACCTATGATTATATTTGCTTCGGTATTGATTCCCTGAGCCCTTGCCATTGCAGCATTTCCTCCCGTAGCCCTGATAGAACAACCTTTTTCAGTTCCGAAGAACCAGTACATAATCAAAATTATTGCAACTGTACTCAACATCAGCAGAGGCAGAGGATTCTTCAAAAGAGAAGTATCTCTCACAAAACGCTGTGATACTACCAGCTTGTATTTGTCAACACTTATGGGTTGATTTGATTTTCCTCCCAGTATTCTGAGATTTACGGAATACAGAGCCAATTGAGTAAGAATACCGGAAAGAATTGCCGGGATTTTACACTTAGTATGAAGCATTGCGGTAACAAATCCCGCAACAGCACCTACAAGTGCTGCAATCATTACAGCAATTCCTGCAGACATACCGTGTCTTATCAACATCACACACACTGCTCCTCCGGTTGCAATCGATCCGTCAACTGTAAGATCTGAGATATTCATAATTCTGAATGTCACATAAACTCCCAAAGCCATAATTCCCCAGATTATTCCCTGAGCTAAAGCACCGGGAAGTGAATTAATGAACGGAATAATAAATCTCATACATACTCTCACTGAATTGCAGTGTATCCAGCCTTAGGTGAAATACCGTATATTTTACACATTTCAGCATTGTACATTTTTGTTGCTGGAGCAAATTCTACAGGCATCTTTGAAACATCAGCCCCTTCTGAAAGAATTTTTGCTGCCATCTTTCCGGTAGCCGTTCCGAGATCGTAGTAATCAATAGACAGTGTTGCAATTCCGCAACCAGAACAAAGATTTGCTTCACCCGCAATAACAGGAGTCTTTGATGCAATGACAATATTCGCAATAGCTTCGGAATTCGATGCAGCAGTATTATCCGTAGGAATGTATATCACATCACAGGAATCGCAGGCTTTCTGAGTTACGGATGTTATATCATTTGTATCGGTAAATGAGAATCTTGTTGTCTTAACATTCAATTCAGCAAAGTATTTTTCTATTTCCTCAATTTGGAAGATGCTGTTTGCTTCGTTGCTGCAGTACAGAAGTCCGACTGTTTTTGCTGACGGGAACCAGTCTTTGAGAATCTGAGCCTGCTCTTTGAGAGAAGCAAGATCACTTGTTCCGCTGACATTTGTTCCTACTGTTCCGTTCCACGAATCAAGTTCAAGGGCCACAGCATAATGGGTAATTGATGTTCCCAAAACAGGAATTGTTGATGTTGCAGATGCTGCAGCCTGAAGAGGAGCAGTTGCATTTGCCAAAATGAGGTCAACATTCTTTGACACAAATCCGTTGATGATTGTAGAACAGTTGTACATTTCTCCTGAAGCATTCTGTTCATCAAAAACAACTTTCTCTCCGAGTTCTGCCTTCAAAGCATCCTTAAAACCCTGAGTTGCTGCATCCAAAGCAGGATGCTGAACCAACTGGCAGATACCTACCGTAAATTTTCCGTCAGATGTTTCTGCGGAACCTGTTGCAAACATAAATGATGTTGCAAAAATCAAAACAAGCGTAAAACACAGTAGTTTTTTCATCTTACTACACTCCTTTCTTACAAAAAAAACGGTTCAGTTTTGAACTGAACCGTTTATAATCAACTTCGTTTATTATCGGTGTCCGAAAACTGAAACAGGCATTGAGTCACAATAATAGCAGTAATTTCCTGAAAACTGTTTCATTCTCCGTCTCCGATTTACCAAGATTTTAATTTAGTTATATCCGTAATGTCAACATATATATGACAATTAATAGTTTTCTGCGTGAACCTCAAAATAACTTTGAGGATGTTTGCAGGCAGGACATACTTCCGGAGCTTTAGTTCCTACAATAATATGACCGCAGTTTCTGCATTCCCATACTTTGATTTCGCTCTTGGCAAAAACTTCCTGTGCTTCAACATTGTGAAGAAGGGCTCTGTATCTTTCTTCATGATGTTTTTCAATTGCTGCAACGAGGCGGAATCTTACGGCAAGTTCCTTGAAACCTTCTTCCTCAGCTGTTTTTGCAAAGCCTTCGTACATGTCTGTCCATTCATAGTTTTCACCATCTGCAGCAGCCTTAAGATTCTCCGCAGTATCTCCTATTCCCTCAAGTTCTTTGAACCAGAGTTTTGGATGTTCTTTTTCATTTTCGGCAGTCTTTTCAAAAAGAGCTGCAATCTGTTCATAACCTTCTTTTTTGGCTTTTGAGGCAAAGTAGTTGTATTTGTTTCTTGCCTGACTCTCACCTGCAAAGGCAGCCCAAAGGTTTTTTTCTGTCTGAGTTCCTGAATATTTGCTCATATAAATCTCCTTATGAGTATAAATTGTGTTGAAAACCCCAAAAAGTCAATAATTACCATTGCAAACTTCATTGATAATCTGAATCATTCGAATATTCAATAAAGTACATTATTGGAGTATCATACGCATTATGATTTACAAAATAACGGAAATGCTTTTTCCAATTCTTCTTGCTTTTGTTATAGGAAACAGTGCCAGAGTCCGCGGCTGGATGGATGACAAGGGTTGTGAAACTGTAAAAACCCTCATTACACGAATCATTTTGCCTGTCACTCTTTTCAATGCGATGCTGTTTTCCGATTATTCTTCAAATACAATTGTACTGATTGTAACAACATTCTTTATATTTGCATCGATTTTTGTCTGCAGTTGCATTTTAAGCAGAATTCTTCCGAACCGAAAAAAGTACTTTCCTTTTGCAATCTCATCTTGGGAATGCGGAAGCCTCGGAGTTCCGCTGACGGCTATGTTGTTAGGGCAAAGTATGGTAGGAAAAATTGCAGTCATGGATTTCGGACAGGCAATTTTTCTTTTTGCAATACAGATTCCTCTTCTTCAGGCCACGGAAGGCGGAAAACCCAGTGCCGGGAAAATGCTCAAACTTGTTTTTTCCTCACAATCTTTTGATGCAATCATCCTAGGTGCATTACTTGGGATATGCGGTTTTGCATCCGTACTGTCCTCAAGTGCCTGGATTCATTCATATACCACACTGGTAAACTCAATAACAGGCTCACTTGGATTTCTGATTATGTTTACCATAGGATACGGATTCGAACTCAAACGCGAACTTATGAAAGATGTAATGATTACAGTACTCATCAGAATTGTTCTGTTTTCACTGGGGTGTTTTGTATTATCAACTATCGTTTTCAGGTTCATTGACTTCAACCGTGATTTGATGAAAGTTTTCATAATAGGTTTTTCTCTTCCGACTTCATTCGGAATCGTTTCATTCGGCAAATTTGAAGGAAACAGAGATTATGTTTCGGGAATCATATCCGTATCAACTCTTATCTGTCTGATAGTGTTTATACTGCTCGTCTTATTCTGAAATCTGTATTACAATAGAAGTATGGAAAAAGTTTTAGTTGTAACGGACATGCAGAATGATTTCATCGACGGTGCATTGGGAACACCCGAAGCTGTAAGAATTGTTCCGGCGGTATTGAATAAAATCAGGGAATTCGACGGCACAGTCCTATTTACCCGTGATACGCATTTTGAGAATTACCTTGAGACACAGGAAGGGAGAAATCTTCCTGTCCCTCACTGCATTAAAGGAACACCGGGTTGGAAAATCAGAAAAGAACTTGATGAACTCAGAACAACAGAACCAATAGACAAGATAACATTCGGTTCTTCTGAACTTATTGAAGTACTTGAAAAAATCAACGGGAAGACGCCTATTGAAAGCATTACTTTTATAGGACTGTGCACGGATATCTGTGTTATTTCCAATGTATTTGTTACAAAAGCATTTTTCCCGGATATCCCGTTGATTGTGGATGCACAATGTTGCGCGGGAGTATCTCTTCAAACTCATAATAATGCACTTGAAGCCATGAAAGTCTGTCAGGTAAAAATAGAAAACGGCTGATGCAGAATATAGTTCAGATAAAGGGGCTGTCTGTAGCCTTCAACAACAGAAAAGTATTGTCAAACCTTGAATTGGAAATACAACACGGGATGAAGGTTGTAATCACCGGACCGAACGGAAGCGGAAAAACAACTCTTTTCAAGAGTATTCTGGGACTGATTAAACCTCAATCCGGTAATATTTCAATCAAGACTGCCAACATAGCATACTGTAAGCAGGATTTGCCGGAAAAAGCATTTCCCATTTCCGCTTGGGAAGTCGTCGAAATGGGAGTTAAAAAGACTGATTCCGATAAAATCAGGGAAGCAATGAATCTCACCGGAACATTAAAATTTGCAAACAGATCATTTTTCAATCTTTCCGGAGGTGAAAGGCAACGGATTTCCCTTGCCAGATGCATATATCAGAACGCAGAACTGATTCTTCTGGATGAGCCGTCTTCATTTCTTGACGAGGAATCCAAAAATACAATATTGAATGTCCTTAAATCCCAACCGGACGATACTGCCGTAATAGCAATCAGCCATGATGAAAATTTCATAAAAGCCCTCTCATGGCCTGTTTTTGATATCAGGGAGCTTCAGAAATGAACAGAATAACTGCTCTTTTATCCTTAAAACCTATTTTGTTCGGTCTAATTGGGATGATACTGAGCGGACTGTCTTTTCCTCTCGTAGGAGTAATAGTAGTAAGACATAACCTTATTTCAATGAGATATATGCTTATGCACTCCGTTATTCTGGGAGGAATACTCTCTATCGCGTTAAATCTGCCTTTACTTTGTACTGTAATACCTTTGAATCTGCTTTTTGTGCTGCTGATAAACTATATGAAACAAAAAGGTTATGCCATGTCAAATGCCAGCAGTATTATGATGGTTTTTACAATCGGTTTGGCTTCCCTTTTGAGCCATGTTTTCAAAGTGCCTGCAAAAGATACTCTTGAAGTACTCTGGGGTAGCCCTTTTGCACTTACAAAGACCGATCTTTTCATTATAGCAGTTTTGGCCATGGCCGTTTTTATCTACACAGTATTGTGTTTCAGACAGATAAGTGCAGTATTCTTTGATGAAGATGTTGCATTCTCTTACGGAATCAATGTTAAATTCCACAGTTTTCTGATGATACTTTGTACATCACTTGTAATTTCCGTTGCCATGAAGGAATTGGGGGCCTTGCTGATTGATGCCCTGCTGATACTTCCGGTTGTTTCGGTTTCCAAAGATACTGACAGTCTGAAGCAGGTATTTGTGAAAAGTTCCGTCACAGGCCTTGTATTATCCGTATTCGGATACTTCGCTTCATTGGTATTCAATGTACCTGTAAGCGGAGTTCTTGCATTATTTGCAGCATTGTGGCTATGGGCCAAAAATACAAAAATCGGAAAAACAGTCGTTCTGATAATCGGCTTGTTGCTGGTTTCTTTCTCGCTCCATGCATCTCCGGTAAAAGAAAACAATCTTCCTGAAAAAAACAGTTTTGTTGCTTCCACAAGTTGGGTTGCTTCAATATGTCAGATTGCCGGAATTGATGATATGAAAATCATAGCACCTTCTGATATGAAACACCCTCCCGAGTATGAAATCACCCCGAATGATATATATGTTATTTCAAATGCAAAACTGTTCATGCACGCCGGATATGAAATAATGATGGATACTATCAGAAAAGCCGGCGAAGTCGATTCTGAAAAAGTAATAAAGGTCAAAACCACAAATACTCTTGAAAACATCACTGATATGGTGAAAAAAATTTCGGAAAAAGCCGGAACGCAGGATGAAGCAGAAAAGCGTCTTGCCCGATTTACAGAGGTATTCGAACAATGCAAAAACCGTATTATGGCATCGGACTTGAAGGATATGGAAGTATTTGTGAATATCAACAATGAGGAAACGGTCCGTAATCTAGGTCTGAAAATTGCCGGAACTTTCGGTCCCGGCCCTATGGATTCGGAACAACTGTCCTTAGCAGCAAGGGAAAAATTCATTGTGGTTATCGACAACTATCATAATCCCGTTGCTGCCCCGATATCTAAGGTCAGTCCTCAAAGCAAAGTAGTCGAATGGAAGAATTTCCCTGAAACAATGAAAAATGATGCTTTGGGAAATCTGATTGAAGAAAATGTATCAAAACTATTGAATACTCTGGAGTAAACGACAGTTGCTTTTTTCGGTGGAAAGCGTAAAAATACAGTATGGGTAGAAAAAGCAAACTTGATTTGATAAAGAAATGGAGATACAAACATCCCACCGGGAAAAAGGTTCAGTGTATGAAGGATCTCAACCTTACGCGCCCCACCTGTGATAAATACTGGGATACCTGCGGAACCGGAATCAGGAAACTGCCTAATGCTCAAGCTGTCGAGAAATTCAGACTTGAAAATCCGAACGGGCGGAAAGTTGACTGTATTAGAGCAACCGGTCTTGATAAAAAGACAGTTTACAAATATTGGGATAAGGGAATCAAAATAAAAAAAGACTCAAAATCCCAGCAATTTTTCTTTGACTTTTAAATTATGTTATTCAGGAGTTCATATGAATACCAATACTATTGCATCAGATAAGACTCCAAAAGCAATCGGTCCATATTCACAGGGTGTATGTGCAGGGGATTTTATTTTTGTTTCAGGACAACTGCCGATAAATCCCGAAACCGGTTCCTTCCCGGATGAAGATATCAGAATTCTGGCAAGGCAATCCATGGAAAACATCAAAGCTGTCATAGAACAGGCCGGCTCTTCTATGGATAAAATTGTTAAGACAACTATTTATTTGAAGAATCTTTCAGATTTTGCAGCAGTAAATGAAGTATATGCTTCATATTTTTCTTCAGTTTTTCCTGCCCGTTCATGCTTTGAAGTATCAAATCTTCCTAAGGGAGCCAAACTGGAGATTGAAGCTATTGCTGTAAAATGAAGAGCCTGAAAAAAGAGTACCTCTCCAATGTAATTCCCTCTGTATTCAGTTTTTTTCTCGGTGCAGTATACTGCTTATGTGATGCATTCTTTATCGGAAACCGAGTCGGAGACTTAGGACTTGCTGCTGTAAATATCAGCTTTTCTTTTTTGTCTGTGTTCATAGCTGCAGGTTCTGCAATCGGAATGGGAGCTGCCGTTAAATACTCCATTCTCAAAGCAAGAAATCAGGAATCGGATGCTGAAGATTATATATGGGTTTCCTACAACCTGATGTTGATATGCTCGGTTATAATAACCCTGCCCTGTATTTTTTTCCCCCAGTTTTTTCTTTTGATTCTGGGAGCTTCCGGGAATGTTGCAGATTTGGGGAAAAACTATTTCAGAATATGTGCAACCGGTGCATTTTTCCAGATATTTGCCTGCGGAATGCCCCCGATATGCAGAAATCTCAACGGTGCAATAGCCTCTATGATGTCTTTTGTCTCCGGTTGCGTTGTAAATATTTTTCTGGATTGGCTTTTCGTCTGGCAATTCGGATGGGGTCTGGAAGGAGCTGCAGCAGCAACAATAATAGGTCAGATATTGAGTTTTGCTGTCTGTCTGGTTTTCCTTATGAAAAAGAAGATGTTTTACTTCAGTTACAAAGGGAATGAATTCGGAAAAATTTGCTGGCAGATATGTAAAATAGGGATATCTCCTTTCGGTTTGACTATTGTCCCAAATATCAGTGTAATCGTTTTGAATAAAGCTTCACTTTACTACGGTCAGGACATCGGACTTGCAGCATACGGATGTATGGCATACCTTGTATACCTCGTTTATATGGTAATTCAGGGCGTAACAGACGGTGCTCAAAGTCTGATAAGCACATATTATGGAAAATCGGACTTCAATACATTGAACAGAATAAAGAAGTACACTTATTTCTCATCCCTTTTTGTTGCAACAGTTTCTTTCTTCATTGAAGTTTATTTCAGAAAATATTTGGGGCCTTTTATGGGGTGCAGTGCTCAAGCTTCAACAATCATCGAAAAAGGTCTGCCTGTTTTTGCAATCGGATTCTTTTTCGTTGCATTTTCAAGAAGTACCGCATCCTGCTTATATGCTTGTGAAAAAAACCTGAAAAGCTACATTATCTCCTACACAGAACCAATATTCATAACAATCTCTGTTTTTTTGTTTAATTCTGCCGGATTGGACGGTGTATGGCTTTCAAATACAATCGGCCAGTTTGCAGTTGCAGCAGTTTCCCTGCTGCTGTAGGAACTTGAAATAAAAAAGGCTGAAGATTTACTCCTCAGCCTATAAAAAAATTCAAAGAGTTTATTTATAGCATTTTCCTATTTTCTTTCTTATAGCTAGAAGTGTTGCCACCATAAGAACAATACCCACAGGAAGAACAATAATTGCCTTTGGAATGAAACCGGCAATGATATATGTTACAAAACTGATTGCAGCAACAGTAATTGCATAAGGAAGCTGAGTTGATACATGCACAACATGATCACATTGCGCACCTGCAGAAGCCATAATCGTCGTATCCGAAATAGGTGAACAGTGATCACCGCAGACAGCACCGGCCATACAAGCTGATACACAGACAACTCCGAGAGGATCTGAGAGAGGGAAAACTGCAAGTGTAATAGGAATAAGGATTCCGAATGTTCCCCAGCTTGTTCCCGTTGCAAATGCAAGCAGACAACCGATTACAAAAATAATTGCAGGAAGGAATGCCTTAAATGATCCGGCTGATGTACGGACAACTTCTGCAACAAATTCTTTTGCTCCCAGAGAATCTGTCATAGCTTTTAGAGCCCAAGCAAGTGTCAGAATAAGAATTGCAGGAACCATAGCTTTGAAACCTTCCGGAATACTCTTCATTATATCTCTTAACTTCATTGTTCCTCTCAGAAGCAGGTAAACAATTGTAAATACAAGAGTTACTGCGCTTCCAAGCATCAGACCTACAGATGCATCGGAATTGGAAAAAGACACAACAAAACTTTCTCCTTCAAAGAATCCTCCTGAATATATCATTCCGACTACACATGCTATAATCAGAAAAATAACAGGCAGAAGCAAATCTGCTATTACTCCCCTATCAGTTATTGCATTGTTATCTTCTGCAGATTCATCTTTCTTTCCTGAGAAGATGTCACCCTTTGCGTAGGCATTATACTCAAATTCTTTCATAGGACCGTAATCAAATTTCCCGACTGATATGACAATCATCATTACAATTGTCAGAAAAGCATAGAAATTATATGGAATAGCCTTGATAAAGAGAGAGAATCCTCCGTCTTCCACAAAGCCTGATACTGCAGCAGCCCAAGAAGAAACCGGAGCAATTATACATACAGGTGCTGCCGTAGCATCAATGAGGTATGAAAGTTTTGCTCTGGAAATATCCTGCTCATCCGTGACAGGTCTCATAACTGAACCGACGGTAAGACAGTTGAAATAGTCATCGATGAAGATGAATATTCCAAGCAGCATTGTAGCAAGCTGTGCACCTACTCTTGATTTGATATGCTTCGATGCCCACTTTCCGAATGCCTGAGAACCTCCGGCTTTATTCATGAGGCTGACCAAAATTCCCAGAATAACAAGGAACACCAAAATTCCTACATTGTAGGAATCGGAAAGTACTGAAACAATACCTTCATTGAATACATGGGTAAGAGTTCCCTCAAAAGCGAATCCTGAATAAAGAAGTCCTCCGCAGAGGATACCGATAAACAGGGACGAATAAACTTCCTTTGTTGCAAGTGCCAGTGCAATTGCAATAACAGGAGGTAAGAGTGACCAAATTGTCTGCTGAACAACCATCGGGCGTCTCCTTATTTGTTTTTCCGAATCGAGATCATGTTTGCCATAATCCCGCAGGAAAACGTCCGTTTTCTCAACTGAAATATGACAGCTCTCCGCAGAGAAACTCTCTGCGACAGTGTACAGAATATTGTTCTGCACCCCAAGCATCTCCCCATTGGCTTGAGGAAACCTCTCGGCATTCAACCCTTTCACTGCTCTGCAACTTGCCACTTCAAGCAATTACTCTTTTTGAATGCGCCTCTATCACGATTTTGATTTCGGTTAGGGACACTTTAGAGTATTTTGTTTTTATGGTCAACAATGTATGTGCAATTCTTGTTTAAAATATTTTCATTGCTTATAATGACCCCATGGTTACAGCTGTTATTATCTTTGTTTTAATGTATGCTGGAATGCTCATCTTCTCCGACAAGAGAGTATATTTCGCCTGCGGTGCTGCAATTCTTATGCTTTGCTTCGGCATCCTTCCAATCGAAAAACTTATTACATCAATCAATTGGAATGTAATAATGATGATTGCCGGAACTATGGCAATAGTCAGTCTGTTTGTAGAAACCGGTATGCCTCAACGTCTTGCAGATATCATGCTTACAAAAGTACCTAATGCCTGTTGGGCAATAATTGCCTTGTCTGTGTTTTCCGGTGTTGTTTCAGCTTTTGTTGATAATGTTGCAACTGTGTTGATGGTTGCTCCTGTAGGATTGGCAATCAGCAAAAAACTTAAAATCAATCCTGTTCCTGTCATTATTTCAATTGCAGTTTCGTCAAATCTTCAGGGTGCTGCCACACTGGTAGGTGACACAACAAGTATTCTTCTCGGAGACTATGCGGGAATGAACTTCACGGACTTCATCTTCTGGCAGGGAAAGTTTTCAATTTTCTGGGCAGTTGAACTCGGAGCTCTGGGAACAGTCGTAATCCTTTACTTCCTTTTCAAAAAGGAAAAGGGCAAAATCGAGACCGGGACGGTTACGGAAGTAAAAGATATGGTTCCGAGTT
>JAZLEZ010000041.1:0-6761 GCA_045615505.1 Sphaerochaetaceae bacterium
CGCAGGGTAGAGCAGTTGGCAGCTCATCAGGCTCATAACCTGGGGGTCGTTGGTTCGAGTCCAACCCCTGCTAAACTTGATTTGAGCCTAACTTGTTTAATATAAATGAGTTAGCTTTTTATTTTCTTTCAAAAGTACACAAAACAGTACACAATTAACCATTTACAAGGCTATTTTTCGCACTTATAATGCTACCTATCCTAACTTCCCGAATCTAAACTATCCAAAATAAAGTAATTTCTTTGAATAAATAAAGATAAATAGGTTCACTGCAGAAATTTGTGGGAAACCGGTTTGTAATAGGGACGCCGAGAGGCGTCCAATAATTTCAAAAATAATATTCATCATCATGAAATCCATAAGCAGTACGCTTGATAACTTTGGCAAGATTGTTTGTGCCTTCAAGTTTTCCGGTAGAAATATTGAACTTTGCATGATTGGAAATACCCTCAAGGTGTGATTCTACAGTGTTGCAATATTTAAGGATTTCAGGAACTTTGCTTTGACGAGCAATCTGAATCCAATCTTTTAAACTTTGTTTCATGACATCTGCATCATCAACATCATAGGCAACCTGAAATTGTTCTTTCAGAATGTACGCAATGTACAGCTCTCTATTTACAGAAAGTAAACCGTTTAAATGAGCTTCATTACCACTGCGCATGTACCTTCTACCTGGAGGAAGAGATAGTCCTTTTAATTCATAGTTTTGAAGTAATTCTCTGTTGTTTTCCAAAGCTAATTCATCTTTTCCCTTCAAAGTCTGTCTGTTTGTCAAAAGCAAGAATCTACTGCCTTTTCAAGCTGTGCTTTGTCTATGTCCTTGATTATGTGTACATCTACTCCGGTTAGTCTATGTACAAGTTTCATATTCATTCCGATACTTAAATAACCGCAGATTAACTTTTCAAGCCTTTCTGTAATGAAATGATGCTCAGACTTAAATGGTATGGTTGTAGTAAAGACAGTCCCACATTCACTGCATCTATGTCTGGCGAATTTAACTTCAAGAATATGTGAACACTTCATTAACGGAATATCTTTGATTTTGACAGTTTCATAGGAATGGTTATGTACCTTGGCTTCACATTTGGGACAGTATTCTGGTGTTGGTAGATTAATGATTCCCGGAGTTCTTACAATGTGACCTCCTGAAGTACATGGTATCCATTCTGACTCAGCTGTTACATTAAAGTATTATAGAATCAAGGCTCAAACCGTCTACCATACTGGTCAGGCAGTTACAAAATATCGAATCAAAAAAGGTGAATCAATAAAACTGAAAAACGAACTTACTATTTTAAATCAGATGAAATCAGTAATAGAAAATCAGTTCAACGGATATCTGGAAGAAGGACTCCCCGTAATTGACGAGAAGAATGTTCAGATAGATTTTCCCGATACTGAACAGATGCCGAAGAATGTCATGTTCTTCATACAGCCTATTGAGTTTCCTCCTCCCTTCTGTCAAGGGGTCTGGTGGCGGTCACATACAGTCAAGGTATAAGCCAAATGCAGTGCAAAATGAGGTTTTTGAAGTTTTGCACTGCTTTTTATGGATATAATGCTCTGTTTAAGCAACCTAAAAGCAGTGCAGAATGCATTATCTGGATTTTGCACTGTATCTGAGACTGTTATTGCAACAAAAAATACAGTGCAGGAGCTCCATTTGAAGTTTTGCACTGCATATCAGGTATATTTGGCTGCATATTTGGAGTTGTAACAGAGGAATATCCAAACAGGGTTGTTGCGATGGAAAGATTGTAGATGGAAAGATTGTAGTTGTTATTTGGGTAGTGCGGCTGTTTACAATATTACTTCTGCAAAAAGTGCTGCAAAGATTCTTGCCCAAAGATTCTTGTAAAGAATTCTGGTCCAGTTATGTCCACTAACAGAGGTAAATTGTTGTATAATAGTTCTCGGAGGTTTGGCGTATGTATGAAATTGTCAGCAGAAAAGAGTTGAATCCTACAGTAACACAGTTGGAAATCCTTGCGCCGCTTGTAGCTAAAAAAGCAGAGCCGGGTCAGTTTATTATTTTGCGTGTGGATGAGGAAGGAGAGAGAATTCCTCTTACAATAGCAGGATTTGACAGAGACAAGGGCACTGTAAAAATAATCTTTCAGATAGTGGGTGCTACAACGGAGAAACTCAATCATAAGAAAGTCGGAGAAAGTTTGCAGGATTTTGCCGGACCTCTTGGCAAAGCTACCGAAACGGATGGAATCAGGAAAGTCTGCATAGTCGGCGGCGGAGTCGGTTGTGCCATTGCATTGCCGATTGCACAAAAGTTCAGGGAACTTGAAGCTGAAGTAACATCTATTGTCGGATTCAGAAGTAAGGATATAGTTATTCTTGAGGAAGAGTTTAAAGAGTGTTCCGACAAACTGACAGTAATGACGGACGATGGTTCTTACGGAGTGCAGGGAAATGTAACCGTTCCTTTGAAAGAGATGCTCGAAGCCGGAGAAAAGTTCGATCAGATAATTGCAATCGGGCCGGTGATTATGATGAAATTCACGGTTCTTACATGCAAACCTTACAATGTTCCGGTAACGGTATCAATGAATCCGATAATGATTGACGGAACAGGAATGTGCGGCGGATGTCGTCTTTCTCTAAATCAGGACGGGAAAAAAGTAACAAAGTTTGCCTGCGTTGACGGTCCTGATTTCAACGGATATGAAGTTGATTTTGATGAAGCAATGAGCAGAGGAAGAATGTATTTTGATTTTGAACGCAAGGCATACGAGACAACATGCAACTTGTTTAAGATGAAGGAGGCAAACTGATGGCTCTGGAACAGAAAAAGAACGAAATGCCTACTCAGAAACCGGAAGTAAGGGCACATAATTTTAATGAAGTAGCCCTAGGTTACACTCAGGAAATTGCACTCAAGGAGGCAGCCAGATGCCTGAACTGTAAGACCATGCCCTGTGTGAGCGGTTGCCCTGTAAATGTGGATATTCCCGCATTTATCAACTATGTAAAGAAGAACGATTTTGAAGGGGCATTCAAGATTATCAATCAATCTTCATCGCTACCTGCAGTGTGCGGAAGAGTATGTCCTCAGGAGACGCAGTGTGAAAGCAAGTGTACAATGGGTGTAAAGTTTGAACCTGTGGCAATCGGCAGACTAGAGAGATTTGTTGCCGATTGGCACAACGGACATTCGAAGGAAAAAGCAAAAGCTCCTGTTTCAAACGGACACAAAGTTGCAGTTGTAGGCTCCGGTCCTTCCGGTCTTACATGTGCAGGAGATCTTGCAAAAAAAGGTTACCAAGTTACAGTCTATGAAGCACTTCATACAGCCGGAGGAGTACTTGTTTACGGAATTCCGGAATTCCGACTTCCAAAGAGCATAGTTGCAAAAGAAGTTGAAACACTCAAAGAACTTGGGGTAGATATTCAGACAAATGTCATAATAGGGAAGACACTTACAATCGATGAACTTTTCGACATGGGAAATGAAGCAGTATTTATCGGTTCAGGTGCAGGACTTCCGATGTTTATGAACATTCCGGGAGAAAGCCTCAAAGGGGTATATTCTGCGAACGAATTTCTTACAAGAAGCAACCTTATGAAGGCCTTTAGGGATGATTGTGATACTCCTGTGATGAAAGGCGGAAAGGTTGTTGTTGTCGGCGGAGGAAATGTAGCAATGGATGCGGCCAGAACAGCACTCAGGCTAGGGGCAAAGAAGGTCAGCATCGTTTACAGAAGGTCAATGGCAGAACTGCCGGCAAGAAGGGAAGAAGTGGAACACGCACAGGCAGAGGGGATTGAATTCCTCTTGTTGAATAATCCTGTCGAAATAATCGGCTATTTGAATCCGGATAATCCGAGAGACCCTCAAAACGGTTTTGTTCGTGCGGTGAAATGCATAAAAATGGAACTCGGAGAACCTGATGAAAGGGGAAGAAGGCGCCCTGTGGAGATTCCGGGTTCTGAGTATGTAATGGATGCAGATACAGTGATTATGGCTTTGGGAACTTCCCCGAATCCGCTGATTAAGAATACAACACCAGGCCTTATGGTTAATCCTAAAGGCGGAATTGTCGTAAACGAAGACGGACTCACTTCCAGAAATGCAGTATATGCCGGAGGAGATTCCGTCACAGGAGCTGCAACGGTTATTTCTGCAATGGGTGCAGGAAAAGTCGCCGCAAAGGCAATAGACACTTTCCTTGCAGGATGATTTTTGCAGGATGATTTTTGCACGATACCGTTTTCACGATACCGTTTTCACAATACCGTTTGCAGAATACCGTTTGCAGAATGATTGATTAAAGCATTCAGCAGATAATCAGGCTGTTGACTTTTCTATCATGTGGCTCAATCGGAATATAATCGGTAATCTGGGAGTTGCAGCATACACCTTTTATCTCAATATTTTTCTTGGCTTCAAGTTCTGCTATGACTCTGTCATAGAAACCGCTACCGCGTCCAAGTCGTTTTCCGTCAGTTGTAAATGCAAGTCCTGGAACCAGTAGAAGAGTTTCCCCTAAAATCTGAGAAATGTCTATGAGTTGTGCATTCATTATACTCAATGTTCCGTTATCAAGTTGTATGAAATTGTTTTGCCAGTTCTCTGTCAGAAGTGCAAAAAATCTGTAATCCGAAGTAGGAATCGCGGTTTTAATTCCCTTTGCAAGAGCTTTATTTATCAGAGGAATAGTGTTCACTTCCGTCTTAAGCGGCAGGTATGCAAGGATTAACTCATAGTTGTCCATGTTAATATCCGGTATGTCTTTCTGTACCTGACTTTTCAAAATGTTCAGCATAGTTGTACGAAGTTCTTTCTTTTCCATATATGTTTTAATTCAACTGCCGATACAGCTTCTGTTTTATATTATAGAGTTATAGAGCAACTCGCAAAACGAACTTTAATAAATCAGGTATTTTCAAAACTGCCTTCATAAATCTTGAATTTGCCTTTGCGTTTAAAAACACATTTTTGCTAATTTCATAATACACAAAGTATTACTTCAATTATCAAAAAATGGTTTTCTCTTCACAAATATCAGTTTTGAAAGTACCTCAAATCAGGTGTAAATTTGAATTCGATAAATGTAGTGTGAAAACTGAGAAATACTGTCGTATTTTAAAGTTTTTCACACTATCGTTCAGCGGGTTCAAAGCACGCCTGAGAATTAAAAAGGAGTTTTGCAAGTTGCTCCTATATATATTTTTTTGTATATTGACAGAAAATTCAACTTAGGGTATGTTTTTTCTGTACGCGCCTTTTTAGCTCAGTAGGTAGAGCAAAGGACTGAAAATCCTTGTGTCCCTGGTTCGATTCCTGGAGAAGGCAACAGAGCTCGCTTATGGCGGGCTTTTGTTTTATACGGTAGAGGAGCAACTTGCAAAACGCCTTTCGTAGATTATGGGACAGTTTTTGCGGTAAAAAGTATTGTTTCTGATTTTATAAGACTTATGTCTGGCATAAGATGCAGAAGAAGCATTTTTCCCCGTAAATCTGAATCCATCTTTCAAAAGTTTCGTGTTGCAAGTATCGGGGAAATCAAATCGTTATGGGAAACCTGCAGAAAGCCATTAATTATGAGACAATAATACTTGTAACACATTTTTCCGATTCAAAAGCTCTTCCGCTTTATAATCAACTGAAATCGTGGTGTGATGTATCTGAAAGTGCTGGGAATAACCTTGAAGCCTACAGGTATATTACAGGTTGCGACGAAGATACGCTTTTCAAAGCTCAGCTTACTGCCTTGAGGGCTTTCGAAGCTTTGGGTGATGATGTTCAGATAATATCTCCTGAAAATGAAATCTGGCCTTCAGCTGTAACGGATGTGCCGTTTCTGTACATTCAGGGAAATCCTCAACTGCTGAAAAGACCGTCAATCAGTATTGTCGGAACAAGGCAGGCAACTGAACGCGGAATACAACGAACCCGTGATTGTGTTGATGAGCTGGGACCTGAATATGTTATTGTCAGCGGACTTGCACGCGGAATCGACGGAGCTGCCCATATTCAGGCACTTGCAAAGGGCTATAATACGATTGCAGTGCTGGGAACTCCGGTCAATACATATTATCCTTCGGAACATGAGCAGCTTCAGAGCCTTATTTCCATGTACGGTCTTGTAGTATCGCAGTTTGCTCCGTGCAGACGGGTGATGCAGTACTTTTTCATGCAGAGAAATCTCACAATGAGCCAAATTTCAACTGAGGGTTCCCTTCTTATTGAGTCTTCCGATAACGGAGGCGGCGTAAAACAGGCGAAATACAGTGAACAACTGCATAAGAATGTATTCATCTTCAAGGATGTTTATGACGATCCGTCTCTCAAATGGCCCAAAACTTTTGAGGCACCTGTTTTGGTTTCAGGTGAAAAATATGTCATGGAAAGTGTAAAAAATCCGGTTCCTTTTACCGGAGGACAAAACTCTCTGTTTTGATTTGCCTCAAAGCTATCTTTCCCCAAGTCGCTTTTTGTCAAAGCTATGTTTGTCAACGCTGTATTTCCCCCAAAGCTATGTCTCTCAAAGCTATGTTTCTCATATCTGTGTTTATAAAGCTGTGTTTATAAAGAACCACAAGAACCATATTTGTCATTGACTATATTTATTAATGAAAATAATATTCCTAACTATGAAACCTGAGTTTCGACTGAAACGCTCATAAATGGTGTTAGTTCAGGCTTTTAAGCATCCCAATTCATAATTCTTTTAACTTGAGAATCTGTCAAAAGGTAATTAGTTAGAGGCAAATCTGTGGCCTTGGCAAGATCACAGATG
>JAZLEZ010000042.1:0-2818 GCA_045615505.1 Sphaerochaetaceae bacterium
AGATGCACAATGAAAAGACAAGTGCAGTACTGGAGTTCGGGCCGGAAGTAGGTGCAGGGTACAGGATAAATGAGAAACTGAATGTATTTGCAGGATGTGAGATGCTGTTCGGATTCCCTAAGAAAGGTGAAGTACATTACGGAGAGATGAGAGTAACACCTGTTTTAGGTGTAGGATACTCATTCTGATAAGGGGAGGACGAGGATTATGAAGAAAGTTTTGACAATTACATTATTGGTCCTTCTTGCTGTTGGGCTGTTTGTTTCCTGCAATGCGGATACTGTGGACAAGGTATTCAATGAATCAAAAGAAGCAGACCCTGTGGTAAAGATTACATATAAAGTCGGAGATGAATTGATTACACAAATCATAAAAGTTCCGTCAAGAAAAGTTTCCAAATCATTTCTTGAAGATAACGGTTTCTCTCCATCCGATATTTACGGGCTTGAATTTGAAGGAATCCATGAAATAGAGGGAAATAATGATGGCGAATCATCATTTGCAAAGTGTGAAAACCTTGAAACTCTCAGTATGGATAAATCCCTTACAAAAATAGGAAGTTTTGCTTTTAGTGGTTGTAAGTCACTGAGCCAAGTAAGTTTTCCTGAAAAAATTGAAGAAATCGGAGAAAAGGCATTTTACGACTGTGAAAATCTGAAGAACATAATGTTTACAGGAAAGACTGCTCCGAAAAGGATTGCTCCTGATGCTTTCAACAACGCAACTGTAGCCAGAATATCAGTTCCTGTAGGGAGTATGAACGCTTATGAGAATGCTTTTGATGATGTGGTTCTTAAAGGTGTTATTATAGAAACTGATTACCATATAGTCAGATTTGTTACAAACGGTGGCAGCAATGTTGTAAATCAGAAAATACCGGATGGTGGAAAAGCTGTGAAACCTAATGCTACAAAATATGGATATACATTGAAAGCCTGGTATGCAGATGAAGAAAAAACATCTGTATATGACTTCAATACATCGGTAACATGTGATACTGCTGTTTATGCAGATTGGTCTCCGGTACCTTTCTGTTTTGTTGCAGACAATGATGGCGTATCTGTAAAGCTTAAAGAAGTAAATGGAGTTTCATCAACTATAGAACTTGAGTACTCAACAGACGGAGAAAACTTTTCTGACTATACAATAGGTGAAGCTATTACAGCTGAGAATACAGGAGATAAAATATATTTCAGAGCAAAAGATACAAACCCGGCATTTAGTTCGAACACTCTGACTCTGCCACAACATGAGTTTGAAATTGAAGGCGGAACGATGAAATGTGAAGGAAATATCATGTTTCTTCTTGATAAGACAGGAGCGCAAACATCGGTTCCTGAAAGAGCTTTTTCAGAGTTGTTCGGTTCTATATGGGGTGGATGCGAGATTACATCAGCTCCGGATCTTCCTGCAACAACCTTGGGAGTTGCTTGTTACAATGCTATGTTCATAAACTGTGAGTCTTTAGTTGAGGCTCCCGAGCTTCCGGCTGAAATACTTGTTGCGTCATGTTACGGTAGAATGTACGCGGGGTGTACCAATCTAAAAACAGTACCGGCCTTAAACGCAACTCAATTGGCGGACAATTGTTATAACGCTATGTTCTCCGGTTGTACAAGCCTGACAACAGCACCGGCTTTGCCGGCAACTGAATTAACAGAAGGATGTTATGGCTCTATGTTCTACGGATGTTCAAGCTTGATTGCTGCTCCTGGGCTGCCTTCTGAATCATTGAAACCAGGTTGTTATGCAAATATGTTCCAATTTTGTACAAACCTAAAAAAGATGCCGGTTTTATCTGCAAGCATTTTGGCCGAGTCTTGTTACAATTCAATGTTTTATGGCTGTTCTAATTTGACTGAACTGTCTAAGCTTCCTGCAAAGACTTTGGCATATGATTGTTATGCTCACATGTTCACTCAATGTACGAGCATTGAAACAGCTCCGGTATTATCGGCTACTGAATTGGCAGAAAGCTGTTATGCTTCTATGTTCGAAGAGTGTTCTAATATAACTACAGCACCGGACTTACCGGCAAGGACCTTGGAAATCGGATGTTACAATTCAATGTTCAGAAATTGTACAAAACTGACAGATGTGCCTGATCTTCCTGCTTTGACTTTGAAATATAACTGTTATAATGCTATGTTTGCCGGTTGTGAAAGTTTAGTAAACGGGCCGGTAATTTCAGCAACTGAATTTTTAAATCCAGGCCAGCAATCCGGCGATATGTTTTTTGGTGAGATGTTCAAAGGGGATAGTAAGTTAAGTAACTTTACAGTTTGTTTCTCATCAATACCTAAAAATAATTGGGGGGATGTAAGAGTTGATAGATGGTTGGAAGATGCAGGTGCCGATGTCATTTCCGCCGGAGGTCATCCTGTCTTAACATGTCCGACATCATTGATTGAGTTTTTCAAAGAAAACAATGTGTATTTTGACGAACCGGAAAATCCTGATATTGTTTATTCTGGTGGTCCTAATTCTATGATTGGAAGCGGATGGAAAATCGTTCCGTTAACCTGATGATTGTTCCTTTATTTTATTTCGGGAGTATTGCAAAACTGTGATACTCCCGTTTTTTTACTATTGAGGAGCAAATTGCAAAACTCCTTTTTAATTCTCAGGCGTTATTTGAACCCGCTAAACGATAGTGTGAAAAACTTTAAAATACGACAGTATTTCTCAGTTTTGAAAGTACCTCTATTGTTTTTTAGTAAGTTTTAGTTGCAACAGCGATTTTGCGGTAATAGTATAATCACATCTAAATCGTTTTAGCTAAATCGTTTTAGGTGAGTGAAGGATTTTATGCAAAAGC
>JAZLEZ010000043.1:0-18086 GCA_045615505.1 Sphaerochaetaceae bacterium
CAATTTAAAATAAAATGTTTCACATGGAGATGATAAATGGATAGTATTGTTTCGTTACTTGAAGAAAAATCCCAAATTGTAAAAAAGCTCGAAACAATAATCTATGGTTCAATAGAGATAAGAGAAAACAAAAGCAACAAATACATATATGTTCATCATAGAGAAGACGGAATTCTTCTTTCAAAGTATGCCGGTGAGTTTTCAAATGAGTTGTATAACTTAATCATAGAAAATAATGCAATTGCTCAAGATCTGAAAAGAAAACTCAAAGAAATAAACAAGCAATTATCTTCTATGAATTACATTGAGTCTGAACTATCCCCTGAAATTGAGTTGAATATAGTCTTTGCAAAGAGAAATCTTGTAGATTCAATTTACAAACAATCAGTACTTGAAGGTGTTGCAACAACATATTCAAACACAGAAACACTGATTAATGAGGGAAAAGTTTCAAATATGAGTACTGATGATATTTCCAAAGTAATCAACTTAAAACATGCATGGGAATTCATTTATAACAAAGGTGTACTTCAATATCCCTCATCATATACAATTTTATGTCAGATAAATTCATTGGTTGAAGACGGTTTTTCTGCCATTGCAGGAAAGCTCAGAACAGTATCTGTTACAATCGGTGGTTGTTCTTACATCCCCCCATTTCCAATTGAAAGTGTTGTGAAAGAAGAATTGAACCAGATACTGCAAACAGAAGATGATGTTGAAAGATCAATCAAAGCTCTTTTGTATGTTATGAAAAAACAGTTGTTCCTTGATGGAAACAAAAGAACGGCGGTTTTATTTGCCAACCATATTCTCATTTCTAAAGCTAAAGGGTTAATTGTGATTCCTGCCGAAAAAGTCGATGAATTTAAGAAACTTTTGATAAATTACTATGAAGGAAAGGATGAGCTGAGGATTAAAGAATTTCTCTTAAGAGAAGCATACATACCTCTTATGAAAAACCCCCTTTTGAAGACTGCAACTCAAAATCCATAAATGAATCCACCTTATTCCATCCCCTTTATTTGGTCGTGTTTAGATTTGCGGAGAAAATGTTCTGATAGAACACATATTATATGGATAATAAGTCATTCAGCGGCACTTGAAAAAGCTGGTTACTTAATCCCAAAGTGAAACCGCAGCCTTTCGACTGCGGTTTCACATTAAGTCATACTATTTGATTGTAATCTCGGTTTTAGGGTCAAAGAACTTGGCCTTTGTCATATCTGGAACAAGGTTAATCTTCTCTCCTACTTTAACAACAGCAGATGCTTTGATTACACCTGTAAGCTGAGCATCTTTAAGCTGTACGAAGACATGGGTTTCAGATCCGAGAGGTTCTACAACTGTAAGATCTCCGGATATTGAAACATCTGCTTTTGGAGTCTTTGAATAAGAAAGATCTTCCGGACGGATACCGAATACAACTTTCTTGCCTTCGTACTTTTTAAGAGACTCCTTCTGTTTGTCTGTAAGAGCAAGCTTGAACTTGCCGTCAGAGATAAAACCTTTCTCTACTTTGACATCCACAAAGTTCATAGGTGGAGAACCGATGAATCCTGCAACAAACTTGTTTACAGGCTCGTTATAGAGCTCCATAGGACCGCCGATTTGCTGGATTACACCCAGTTTCATTACGACAATCTTGTCTGCCATAGTAAGAGCTTCAACTTGGTCATGGGTTACATAAATCATAGTAGCCTGAAGCTGAGTATGCAGCCTTGATATTTCGGCCCTCATCTGAACACGGAGCTTGGCATCAAGGTTTGAAAGAGGCTCATCAAAAAGGAATACCTTAGGTTCACGGACGATGGCTCTTCCGACTGCAACTCTCTGTCGTTGACCACCTGATAGAGCTTTGGGCTTTCTGTCCAGAAGTTCCTCGATACCGAGAATCTTTGCAGCATTCTTGACCCGTTTATCAATCTCTTCCTTTGAGAATTTACGGATTTTAAGACCGAAAGCCATATTGTCGTAAACGGTCATATGCGGGTACAGAGCATAGTTTTGGAATACCATTGCTATATCTCTGTCTTTTGGCGGAACATCGTTGACCAGTTTGTCATCAATGTACAATTCACCGCTGGTAATGTCTTCAAGACCAGCGACCATTCTGAGGGTTGTAGATTTTCCACAGCCGGAAGGACCTACAAGAACTACGAATTCCTTGTCCTTAATCTCAATGTTGCAGTCCTTTACAGCCTGAACATCACCCTCATAGGTTTTGCAGATGTGTTTTAATGTTACTTCTGCCATCTATGACACCTCCGGTGCGTACCGAACATCGGCACTGAAACACCAGTTACGATGATAACATCCGCAACGCACGATGACAACAACAATTAAAAAGGGAATTTGATATTTTATTCCTAAGTCGGTATAATCATCTATACACAGGAGGATATCCTATGGAATTTATGTCAGTTAAAGAAGCTTCCCGCAAATGGGGAATCAGCGAAAGAAGAGTCCGTGCATTGTGTGAAAGCGGAAGAATCGAAGGTGTTTCAAGATGCGGAGATTGGGTGTGGGGTATTCCGGAAAACACTCAGAGACCTGCAGACGGAAGAACACTCCGTTACATAAAAAACAGGAACCTGAAAACAGGAGCTCAGGATTACTCGGCTGTAGATAAAATAAGAAAGAGCTCAAGAAATGCCATCCTGACGGATTATCAGAAAGCATCTGTTATTCAGGAGTCATTTGCATACGCAGAATACGAACTGACAAAAGAACAGATACTGGGAGTCTTCAGACTGAAGAATCAGGAGTTGCCTCTGGAAACTCAGGTTGCAATACTGAATATGAGGAGTGCACTTTCTACGCTTCCCATTGACATTTCGGAAAAATCCGTCTGCGGAATAAACAAAAGAATAATGATGGCATTTGATGAAAAAAACGGCGGAAAGTACAGAGACGAATCAGCGTCTCAGGAAGCTCAGGCAATCTTCTCTCAGTATCAGGGAACATGGTCAATCCTCCACCCCGTAGCAAGAGGAGCATTTCTTTTTGCTGAAATAATCAGAGTTGCTCCATTTGAAAAGTATAATGTCCAGACAGCATTTGTATTGCTTGCAAGCGAACTGGCAAAAGCCAAACTTCCGCCTGCAATATTCGGAATCGAGCATATATCGGAACTGAAGGCGGCTCTTGCCTCTGCAAAAATGAGAGGCAATACTCAGGCTTTGGTTTCAATGATTTTACAGGCATCGGGAACAAAATGATTGTACTTAAAAACGGAACTCTTATAGACGGAAGCGGCCTCTCTCGGAGGTCAGCCGATATATTGATTGACGGCGAAAAAATTGCAAAGATTTTCCCTGCAGGAAGTGTGAAGGCAGATAACGGAATCGATATTTCAGGAAAAATCGTATGTCCGGGGTTTATGGATATACATGCTCACAGCGAGTTGGAAGTATTGCGTGCTCCTGCAATGTCTCATAAAGTATCTCAGGGAATAACATTTGATTTGTCGGGCAACTGCGGTGTAGGTGTTTTCCCCAGAAGAATTGACGATGAACCGGCTTTTGCGGATATTCTGGGACATTGGAATTGCTGGAACTGGACAGATTTCAATTCTTATTCAGACAAAGTAAAATGCGGAATAAATATGGGATTTCTGCAAAATCATGCAATGCTCAGAAAAGCTGCAATCAAAGGAAATCCTAACAGAGAAGCCTCAAAAGAAGAAGTTGCAACAATGTGCAGACTTCTGGATGAGGCTTTGAGTCAGGGCTGTTTCGGGCTCTCATCCGGAATATACTATGCTCCGAATATATTTGCATCCGGATATGAATACATCGAGCTACTGAAAATCGTAAAAAAGCATGATGCAGTTTTTACTGTTCATCACAGGTGCGAAGGCTCAGAAATCATATCATCCGTTGAAGAAGTATTGTCATATATGCGTGAAACAGGTGTGCGTTTGGAAATATCCCATCTTAAAGCCATCGGAAGAGCAAATGCCTCAAAAGTCGATGAAGTACTGAAGATGCTTCACAGGGAAAAGGAAAACGGTTTTGATGTAGCATTCGACCAGTACCCTTATGCGTACGGAAGTACAAGCCTGTTTTCCCTTCTTCCTCCGAGACTTTTAAGACTGGAACAGCAGGATCTTCTCAAGGAACTGAAAGAGACAGTTAAAGATGAAGGTAAAAAAGCAGCCCTGATAAAGGAAATAGAAAACCCTGAAGGATGGGACAGCATCATTCAGCTCTGCGGATTTGATAACATTGTTGCAGTAATTCTTGAAAGTTCTCCTGAATTCAACGGAATGACCATTACAGAATGTGCAGAAAAGCTCAAAACAGATCCTTATACTGCACTTTTCACACTTCTTTCCGAAGAAACAAAATGCGCACTGATGATTGACTACTATGAAAGCGAAGAAACCGTAAAGAAAATCATGACAGATTCTCTTATGAGTTTCGGAACAGATGCCCTCTATGCAGGAGGAGGTGCCCATCCCAGAAGCGGAAACGCGGCAATAAGACTTATCAGCGAGTATGCTTTGAAACAGAATACTATGTCACTTGAAGAAACAATCCACAGAATGACATTCAAAAATGCAGAGAAATTGAAAATCAGAGATAGAGGACTGGTCAAAGAGGGAATGTATGCGGATTTGGTTGTATTTGATTCTGAAACTCTGAAAGACAATTCAAATCCGCTTGACCCTTTCAAACGGTGTGACGGACTTGATTATGTATTCATAAACGGTGTTCAGGCAATAAAAAACGGAGCTCTTACAGGCTCCGTATCTGGTAAAGTCATTAAACAAGCTTGACGAATCGGTTGTACAGTTTTTCAAGAGTGTAGAAATCTCTCATTTCCTGACTCATAAGGTGGATTACAATATCACCGCAGTCAATAAGTTCCCATCCGTCGTCACCTACAGCCTTATGCCTGTTGTTTACGCTGAGATTCAGGGAATCCAGAACAGCCCACAATTCTCTTGCAAGTCCTCTGAGATGGCCCAAACTGGAGACTGTTGAAATAATGAAACAGTCCGTCCACGAACAGTCTTCCGATACATCGATTACAACGGTTTCAAGTCCCTTATGTTCTTCGATGAATTCTTTTACAGCCTGAGCCTTTTTTACAATTTCTTCTTTCATATCAATTTCCTTTGAGAAACTCCTTAATCAATTATCTGTTCTATCCAAGACAGAAAATACTGTTGTGAAAACGGAAGATTGCCGTTTTCAAAAACAACTGATGCATCCATAACGGAAACGGATACATTCTTTCCTTTCAATGCTTTAACAAGAACGCTTACATCGCAGGAACACAATCTGTTGATATTGTTCAGCAGAGGTTGGCGGGAGAAGTCGGAACTCCTGTCTGCAATAACCTTAAGTCTGGATTCTGCATCCGAATCTTTATCTGAGGACATGGCATTCAGGATATCTTTTAGAGCCTGAAAAGTCTGAACATTACCAAGCATAAAACCGGATTCTTCAAATCCTGCAAAGTTTCTTATGACTTCGGGAACTGAATCAATACCCTTTTCCGTTCCCCATTCAACAATCATTTCCAGCGGAAGATTTACATAGTAAAGAGTATTTTTTGAGTTGCTGTATATGAGAGCAAAAGCACTGTCAGTAAAATATCCGTAGTAGCAGATATACTCATTTCCTTTGCAGGAAACTGTACTGAAGAGGATAAAAGCAATAAGAAGAAAGATTATGACCTTTTTCAATTTTTTTCCTCAAGCCAAGCCTTCATATCCATACTTTTGGAACAGGAAATATGATTTCCCTTTTCTTTCCAATGTTTCATCATATCACATAATATCATGTAAGCACATTCTTTAAGTGTAGAGGCACAAAGATATTCCTTTCTTTTTTCATCAGTAAGATAAGTTCTTGAAGGTTCAAGGTAGTCTGCACAAAAGAGTGCAAGCGAGATGTCCTGCATATTGCGGTTCCCTGTGGTATGTTCGCAGATTGCATTCTCCCATGAATCGGGGTAATTCCCGCCCAGTGCCCTCCCTATTGAGGAAGATACTTTTCCATGGGCAAGAACAGGAAATTTCTGCTCATCCTCATCCAGAAGGATTCCGTTTTCAGAGCAATAGTCAATTATCTCAGCATCGGATAATTCACGGGCAACATCATGCATAAGACCGCAGAAAACCGGAGCTTCAAAATCCAGATATTTTCCATAATCCGGACAATTATAGTGTCTGAGAATTCCGGCTGTTGTCTGTGCTACACCTAAGCAGTGGTTGAATCTTTTTTCCGAGAGATGTGCTTTAAGATATTTCTTCAATTCATCAACTGTACAGATTATTTTTTCCGACATATTCTCTTACCCTTTCGGAAAGATATCCCGAAAACCCATTCGGATTATTCCTTATTTCCGTTGAGTTTTCAACTGCAACGGAAGAAGTTTCCAGTTTTTGATATACAACACCGTCCGGAATTTCGGAAAAGATTTCCGGATTTTCACTTCTCGGGCAGATAAGAAATTCAACTTCATTGATAAGCCGATTGAATTGATGCCAGTCTTTCAGCTTTCTTATATGGTCATCTCCTATTATCAGTCCCAATCGGCTCTGAATTCCGTATTCTTTCTTTATTTCCAGAACTGTATCGATAGTATAGGATATTCCGCCTCTTTTTATTTCCGTGTCAGAAACAATTATCCGGGCATCATCAGCCGGATACAAATCCTCGTAATCTTCTATCGCAAGTTCAATCATTCTCAGCCTGTGATGAGATTCAACGACAGGTCTTGAATCCTGCTTGAAATTGCTCAATGCTGCAGGAATTACAATAAAGCATCTGTAATCCGATAGTGTCAGTGCATTATGAAGCAGAAACAGATGCCCGAGATGAACAGGATCAAAACTGCCTCCCAGTATTGCCGTTTTAATCTGATTCATATTCATTCCTGAGGATGAAGAATATCTTCTTCACTGTAATATGCATCAGTATTGGGTTTTCCCGTAAAACCTTTATCTTTTTCCGCATCTATCATATCTACAAAAGCTTTCATAACAGGTTTAACCGTTTCATCATCAAGAATCGTCATTCCAAGTACGGTTTTATTCTTGTACATTGCCTTGAATTTTTCAAAATTTTCCGAAGCACCCTCTTCATCAAGTTTGGTACCTATGAGCACTTCAGGCTTTTTTATGAGTTCCGAAGAATACGATGCCAGCTCCTTATGCAGCATTTCGTACTGCTTCAGGCAATTCGGATCCGACATATCCACAAGATACGCAAGTCCAGAAGTCCTTGAAATGTGCTTGAGAAACTTAAATCCCATACCGGCGCCTTCGCTGGCACCTTCAATTATTCCCGGAATATCTGCTATCACGACATCCCTGCCGTAATATCTCATCATTCCGAGCTGGGGAATTTTTGTTGTAAAAGGATACGGAGCAACCTTGCTTCTGGCATTTGTAAGCATATTCATAAGCGAGCTTTTCCCTGCATTCGGGAAACCTACAAATCCGATATCGGCTATGACAAGAAGTTCAAGCCCTACTCTCATTTCAACTCCGGGTTCTCCGGGCTGAGCAAAACGCGGAACCTGCCTTGTGGAAGATCTGAAATGCCAGTTGCCTAAACCGCCTCGGCCTCCCCTTAAAAAGACATATCTGTCCGTACCGGTAAGGTCTTTGATGATTTCTCCTGTATCGGCATCCTTGATAACAGTTCCCGGAGGTACAGGAATTTCCATATCCTTTCCGTCTCTGCCGTAACATCTTGCTCCGGAGCCGTTCTGTCCGTTCTCAGCTCTGAAAGTTCTGATGATTTTCAGATGCGCAAGGGTCCTGAGATTGTCCTTGACTACAAAAATCAAATCTCCGCCCTTTCCGCCGTCTCCTCCGTCCGGACCGCCTTTTTCCACAAACTTTTCATGTCTGAAAGAGACGCAGCCGGCTCCGCCGTGTCCTGAGGCTATATCAATATATGTTTCATCTGAAAATCCGAACATTTTTTCTCTCTGTCCAGTAAAAAACAGTGCCGGCAAAATACCGGCACTTATTAAACTGATTTGTCTTTGCTGTCAGCCTTCAACTACGATGGAAACATAGTTGCGGTTATTTCTGCTGTAGAAATTAACCTTTCCTGCTGCCTTTGCAAAAAGTGTATAGTCAGTACCAAGACCTACATTTTCGCCCGGGTGAATCTTTGTTCCGTGCTGGCGCATAATAATTTCACCGGCCTTTACAACCTGACCACCGTAACGCTTAACGCCTAAACGCTGAGCATTAGAATCTCTTCCGTTCTTTGATGAACCACCACCTTTATGATGAGCCATTGATTGCCTCCTTAAGCGTTAATGCTGTTTATTGTGAGAATTGAATACTGCTCTCTGTGACCCTGAGTCTTGCGGTATCCCTTTCTTCTATGGAACTTGTAGACACGAACTTTTTCATCCTTGAAATTGGACTTAAGTGTAGCTACAACACTAGCACCTTTAACATAAGGTGCACCGAACTTTGCCTTGTCTCCGTCAACAATAGCAAGAACAGATTCGTAAGTAACCTGTGCACCGATTTCCGCTTTAACAAGATCAACCTGTACATCTTTACCAACTTCTGCTTTGTACTGTTTCCCAAGAATTTCTACGAGTGCGTACATTTAACACATCCTTTTCTTAAAAATTACCTCTGTAGAGGTACTTTCAAAACTGCCTTCATAAATCTTGAATTTGCCTTTGTGTTTAAAAACACATTTTTGCTAATTTCATAATACACAAAGTATTACATCAATTATCAAAAATGGTTTTCTCATCGCAAATTCAAATCCAATCTTCACAAATATCAGTTTTGAAATTACCTCTGTATTAAAGCAGATACGATAACATACTTCAATTGTGTGAACGGATAAACTGCGGATTATTTCTATTGACTGCCTACCGTTCGTTAGCTAATAATGACAGAGGAGATTATTCAATGGATACAAAACATAAAATGATTGAAGCATACCTTTCATTGGGAATTGAAACAGGGTTTGAGAATATCAGTTTAAGCAGGATAACCTGTGCCGTAGGTATAAAGAAAGCCAGTTTCTACAGTCATTTCAACAGTTTTTCCCAACTTGAAGATGATTCTGTTTCCTATTGTATGGAAAAACTTGCCGAAAACGATTTCAGGCTGAATACAAAAGCGGATAATATGAGGGTTCTGTTTGAATACCTCTTCGGAAACCTTACGGATTTGTTTTCCGATTCTGCTGTATATGGACTTTACTGTATGGCATCCCAAAAAAGAAGCTATAACAAAAAATACAACGATATTTTCACTCTTCTTGAGAATATGGTGAATTCAAGAATTCTTGTGGCTCTGGATTACTGTGTTCAGCGTTCATGGACAAATATCATGGATACCGACTCACTTGCTCTGCTTCTGGCCAAATCATTTATGAATAATCCGGACTTCGATTTATATGACACGGCCTTTGATTTGCTTAAAAAATGAATTACATTTTTGAGAGAAACGGAATTCCTACAAGTGCAAATGCATTTTTCATAGTCTGAAGAACCATTCTGCAAAGGCAGACACGGGCCACTACGAGTTCTTTTGTCTCTGCTTTGAGAATCTGGTTGTCGTGATACCAGTGACTGAAACGCTTTGACATATCATAAAGGAATGAGCATATCAGCGAGGGGTCATAGGTCTTTCCGGCTTTTGAAACAGTCTCGGGAAAAGAAGCTACAAGCTTAATGATTTCCCTTTCATCTTCAAGATTGAGTAAAGCAGAATCAAACTTGATGTTTTCGTATTCTTTTTCATCAAATTTTGAAAGCATTGAACAGATTCTTGCACCCATATACTGAAGGTATGGACCTGTATTTCCGCTGAAAGACAGGGATTCTTTGGGGTTGAAGGTTATGTCACGCTGCGGGTCAAACTGAAGCATATAGTAATTCAATGCACCAAGGGCAATATCGTGGCAGGTTCTGTCAACATCATCTATTTCAGATTCTCTGCCTTTTTCCGTTATTTCATCCTTTGCCATCTGTGAAAGCTGAATCATTAGGTCATCGGCATCCACTACAGTTCCTTCACGGCTCTTCATCTTGCCTTCCGGAAGAAATACCATTCCGTATGAGAGGTGATGAAGGTCTTTTGCCCAATTGTATCCCAGCTTATCCAGAATGTGAAACAGTACCTTGAAGTGATACTGCTGTTCACTTGCAACAACATAAACCATACTGTCAAACGGCCAGTCCTTATGACGGTTGATTGCAGTTCCGATATCCTGAGTGATGTAAATGGATGTACCGTCCTTTCTGAGAAGTATCTTCTTGTCCAGTCCTATATCGGAGTTGTCGATAAAAACGGAACCGTCTTCGGCTTTCTGGAAAATACCTCTCTCCAAGCCGTCAAGAACATTGTCCTTTCCGAGCTTATATGTATCGCTTTCATAATAGTATTTGTCAAAAGATATTCCGGTATTCCGGTATGTTTCACCTATGCCGTCAATTGTCCATTGATTCATAAGTTTCCATAATCCGAGAGTCTCCGGATCTCCTTCTTCCCATTTCTGAAGGACTTCCTGAGCCTGAGAAGTGGCTGTTTCATCTTCTTTTTCCCACTGAGCAAAACGGACATAATAGTTTCCGACAAGGTGGTCGCCCTTGATTCCCGAGCTTTCAGGAGTTTCTCCGTGACCGAATTTTTTGTAAGCAAGCATGGATTTACAGATATGAACACCTCTGTTGTTGATGATGTTCACCTTCATTACTTCCGCTCCGTTTGCCTGAAGAATATTGCTTACGCTGAAACCCAAGCTGTCATTTCTGACATGCCCGAGATGCAGAGGTTTGTTCGTATTAGGCCCGCTGAATTCAACCATGATTTTCTTATTGCTGAATACGGAGGTTTTTCCCCAGGTTTCCTTTTCCTCAAGAATCCTGCAGTAAAGTTCTGAAACCATTTTGTCCATATTCAAACGGACATTCATGTAAGGACCTGCACAGAATGCTTCTCCTGCAGGTTTGTCTGTCAGAGAATTAATGTCATCTGCAAGTTCCTGTGAAATGACACCGGGAGCTTTGCCGAAACTCTTGGCATACATGAAAAGAGGAAATGCCAAATCACCAAGTTCCGGTTTGGGAGGAATCTGCAGGTTTACAGGTGCAAGTTCACCTTCTTTTCCGGACTTCGTGTACAGATGCTGCAATCTGCTCTGAACAAGGTTTTTCCACTCTTCTTTGTTTATCATAATTACTTCTCTCTGATAGTGATTTCGCCGGTACTTAAAACCGTTTCAACGCCGTTATCCATTATATGTAAGGCACAATTATTGTCAATTTCAGTTACAATTCCGGAGCCTGTAATCCGGTTTGCCTGAATTATGTTCACTTTCCTGTCAATCAGACAGCTTGCGGCCCTGTATTCTCCTATCCAGAGTTTGTCATCACTTTGTGAAAGTTCACACAGTTCCCGAATTATAGAATTTACCAGATCCATCTGATCTGAATCCGCCTCTTTTGAGTTTCTGTAAAGACTTGTTGCAGTTTTCTGAACTTCCGGAGAAAAATCCGCTACCGGAGTACAGAAATTGATTCCTATTCCCACCACTACATGATTATCGCAGACCTGAGCCAGAATTCCCGCAACCTTTTTACCGTTGAAGATCATGTCATTTACCCATTTTATCTGTGTTCTTTTGTCTGTTTCCTGAAGAATTGCCCTTTTGACTGCAACTGCAGCCTTTGCGGTAAGCATCATCGTATCATCCAAAGGAAGAAGAATACTCATATAGATTCCTCCTTTCGGAGACTCAAAACTTCTGCCCAATCTTCCTCTTCCGGCACTTTGTTTCCATGCAACTACGACTCTTCCGTCTTCAGCTCCGTTTTTTGCCATCTCAATGAGTGTGGCATTTGTAGATTCAACTTCTTCAAATACTCTTATGTCAATTTTCATACACACTGTGCAGTATCCTTTGTTTTAAGAATTACTTTCTTCAATTCTCCGCAGAGAGAACCTGCAGGGACATTGAGAACACGAACTTTGATGTAGTTTCCGGTAAGTCCGTACCAACAATCGTCTTTATAATCTTCAAGAATGACTTCATGCTCTTTCCCGATTTGTCTTTCAATGTATGTTCTGAAAGATTCCGAACTGATTCTCCTTAATTCTTCAGCTCTGGCATCCCTGACAGCTTCAGGGACTTTATCCTTTGCTTTGTAAAGCGGAGTATCAGGTCGTGGACTGAAAGGAAAAACATGAAAGAGGGAGAAACCGTTTTTATTGAGAAAATTCTTTGTAATTTCAAAATCCTCCTCCTCTTCGGAAGGAAGTCCTGTTATGATATCACAGGCAAGAAGCGGGTCATTTTTTATCTGTCTTATCCTGTTGACGACCTGTTCAAGATGAGAATTGCTGTAATGTCTGTTCACCCTTTTGATTACTTTATCGGATGCACTCTGAATCGGTATATGAAAATAGGGTTGCATTCTGGAATCTTTCAGACACTCTATGAGTCTGTCGTCTATATGGTCAGGTTCCATAGAGGAAAGACGAATTCTTACATCCGGTCCCAATGTATCGAGCATTTTCTCAAGCAATCCTCCCAGTCCCTCGCCATCGTAATCGTACATAGTAAGATTTACACCTGTCAGTACTATTTCATGATAACCTGCTTTTTCTATTTCACTGGCTCTTTTAACTGCAATTTCAGGGACCAAAAATGAGGACTTTCCGCGTGCAATGTGAGTTCTGCAATAACCGCAGTTGTTATCACAACCGTCCTGAATTTTCAGATATGATCTGCAATGGTATGAAAAACCGGTTGCGGCGTAGTCGAACTGAGAGTAATGGGGTCTGTTTTTTTCGGATGCAAATTTCTTCAGAGAAAGAAGCAGATTTTCACCTGTAAACAACGGCAGATTGAGTAAATCCGGTTTGCGCGATATGGGAATAATCACCACATTGTCGGAAATACTTTTCAAATCATCATCCGTATAACAACCTGTTACAATTACGGGACATTCACGGGCAAACAACCTGATCATTCTTCTGCCCTTCTGCTCAGCCTTGCCGGTTACGGTACAGGTGTTGATGATTATAAGGTCTGCACCCTGATATTCTTTGAGGATTTTCCAGCCGTTTTTTTCAAACGACTGGGCTATGGATTCGCTTTCGCACTGATTGACCCTGCATCCAAGGGTATAAACATACAGATTCATATCCGACGACAAGGGTCGGTTACATCTCGCCGATTAAAGCTCAATAAGTGAACCTGTTACATCACGACCGCAGGCAGCAGCATTTGATTCATCCGTATCAATATGCATTGCAAGAGTAAACTTATCGGATACACGGATTACGGTATCTCCGAATACTGTCTTTCTGCCGGCACCTGTATCAACAAGAACATTAACGATATCACCGTTCTTTACTCCGAAATCGGTTGCATCTTTTTCTGTCATATGAACATGTCTTTTGGCAACGATTACACCTTCGGAAAGCTCTACTTCTCCCGCAGGGCCTACAATTTTGCATGCGCCGGAACCGGCAATATCACCGGATTCTCTTACAGGAGCCTCAACACCGATTGAACGGATATCTGTAGCTGACAGCTCAACCTGATTGATTTTGCGGCAAGGTCCGAGAATTGATACATTTGCAATTTCTCTTTTAGGACCGACAACAGTTACTCTTTCGTTGGCAGCAAACTGTCCCGGTTGTGAAAGTTCCTTTTTTACTGTGAGCTGATAACCCTGTCCGAATAATTTCTCTAGTGTTTCCTGTGTTACATGAACATGTCTTGCACTTGTTTCTACCAAAAATGTTTTTGCCATTGATAAGCCTCCGTGAATCTATGAAGGAACTTGCTCAAGTTCCTTGTGAAAAAATTATATTACTTATGGAGATGTTTCTCAATGGAAAAGCCTGAAAAACATATGTTAAGTGGAATTTGAAGCGGAATCGCCGTTTTTATTGTTTTTTATGCGTTTTTTGGAATAACTTTTTGTGAAAGGCAGTATTTCAAGTCCAACCTGTATTCTATCCTTGGTTATCCTGACTTATACTGTCTTAATAGGGGTTATCCCAACCGTCGGGCATGGGCTTATTCTTATACCGTTTAGCCTATCTACTATTTTTCTTTCCCTTGTTATGCCCGACGGTCTTTTTATTTGTTTTTCTGATCGTTTGAGATATGTATTTCTATGTGCCGCAACAGTTCTGTTCTGCCTGATTTCCATGATATACATAAGCCACATCAGTGCTGTTCATATTATTTTTCCGGTAGAATCCATAAAATCCGTCAGCGGAAAGGTTATATTCGATTCTTCTTTTTCCGGTTCGGGAAATCATGTAATGACAATCTATATTCAGAGTACGGAAAATATTTTCGGGCAAAACGGAAGTGCTTGCGGATTGATTACGGCTGTAGGAAAAGAGAAAGCCATAATCACAAGCGGAATCAGGGTAAAACTGTTCGGTCGTTTTACTGATGACAATATGTTCGTCTATGATTCAATCCAAGTGCTGAACAGAAGCAGAATCAACGATTTCAGGGAGTACATAATTCCCCGTCTTGAAGAAAGAACAGGAAATGAACTGAGTACGATGCTGATTCTGGGGAGGTCAGATACTTTGCACAGCCCTATTAAAGATCTTGCATCTTCCTGCGGGTGTATGCATGTTCTGGCATTGTCCGGTATGCATCTTCATGCAGTTACTTCTCCTGCTGAACTGATAAAGAACAAGTACATCAAATTCATTTTCAAAACAGCTTTGTCAGCAGTTTTCCTTTTCATTGCCGGACCTCGGGCTTCCCTTGTAAGAAGTGCAATTTTCATTATGCTTTCATTTTTACCTGTTTACGAAAGGTTGACTGTTACTTTGATGATACAGGTTCTTGTTTTTCCTCTTTCTCTTTTCAATATCGGTTCCGTTTACGGTTATATTTCAGTATTTGCACTTTTACTTTTGGCTCCTATGGTTTCACCGTTTCTTTCTTTCATTATGGGTAAGCCTTTAGGCAATACTGTGGGGAGTTCTCTTGCAGTTCTATGTGCAAATGCTCCTCTTCAGATCATGATTTCGGGGACTTGGAAGCCGGCTGCGATAGTTGCTGGTCCGATTGCTTCTTTATTGGCAACTTTCTCAATGAGTCTGGGCTTTGCAGAAATTATCTCAGACAACTGGGGTCCTCTGGTTTTTCTGAACAACTGCGTTTATGAGGCCATGGTAAAAATGCTCACTTTTTTTTCGGGATTCAGAGACGGAGGGCTTGTGGAATATGCAGTACTTTTTTCGGTATTCCTGAGTCTCATTTTGATTTCGTCGGTTTTTCACAGGCATCTGAAATGCACAATTGTTCAGAATGCAAAAATCAAGTAGTATAAAAACTGATGTGGGACTTTGATTATTCTGACATTTCGTCAATCAGTTCTCTTATGCAGGAAAACGGTTTATCCATGAGTAAAAAATTCGGACAGAATTTTCTTATTTCAAAACCTTCATTGGAAAAAATCGTCAATCTGTCAGGTATAAAAAAAGGCGACAGGGTTTGGGAAATCGGTCCGGGGCTGGGTGCTTTGACATCACTTATTCTGAGCACGGGAGCAGATGTTACTGCTTTTGAAATAGATCACGGTTTCTGTAGAATATTACGGGAAAAAGCTTTTCATGATTGCAGTAATTTTCATCTTATAGAAGGAGATGCTCTGAAGAATTGGAAATCCGAATATGAAAAAAACGGATGCCCTGATGTTATCTGTGCAAATCTTCCCTATAATGTGGGTTCTGTGTTTATTGCTTCGCTTATCGAAAACAGGTGTCTGCCTGTGAAGATGGTTTTTACCCTTCAAAGTGAAGTTGTGCAGAGAATATGCAGTTCCATAGGGGATGATGAGTATTCAGGTTTTTCGATTCTTACATCAATAGATTATGAAAACAGAGCGGCTCTCAAGCTGAAGAGTTCATATTTCTGGCCTAAACCGAATGTTGACAGTGCCGTAGTTGAAATGGTAAGAAGGCCTGTTCCTCTGGTGTCGGAGGAATATGCATCAAAATTCATAAAAGTGTGCAGAATGATTTTTTCCCAGAGACGAAAAACTGTGAAGAACAATCTTAAAGCAACAAATCTGCCGTCTGCTCAACTTGACGGAATTTTGGCAGAGGCCGGAATAATGCCTACGGAAAGAGCGGAAAAACTTTCAACTGACAGGATTCTTAATCTTGTAAAAATCATTCCTGTCTGATAACTCTCAAAATAAATACTTTCAGGTATTCACTTTCCGGAAATGACAGTCTTATCGGATGGTCGCAACCTTGTCCTAGAGTTTCCAATATCTGAACTTCAACTTTGCTGTCCTTTGCACTCCACGCAAGTACCGTTCTGAATTCTTCACGACTTAAAGCTCCCGAACAAGAACAGGTTACAAGCACCCCGTTGTTCTTGATTTTACTCATTGCAAGTCGATTCAAATCCTTATACCCTTTCTTGGCATCTTCAAGTGATTTGACAGTTTTTGCCAGTTTGGGAGGGTCCAAAATAATCACATCATACTTGTCTTTTTCAATACTTCTCAAAGCTTCGAAAATATCAGCCTTGTATGCATTTACCTTGGATACTGAATCCAGAGGGATTACTCCCATTTGAGCATTGAGATTTATATTCTTTTTCAATAGAGCTACTGCCTCTGAAGATGAGTCAACAGCATCAACTGATTTTGCTCCGTTTCTGAGTGCATGAAGTGTGAAGGAGCCGGTGTAACAGCATCCGTCGAATACAACTGCATCGGCTGTATATTTTTCAAGTCGGAGTCTGTTTTCCCTTTGGTCGCAGAAAAATCCGCTCTTCTGTCCGGTTCCCGGAATCAACGAATAGTATATTCCGCTTTCCCTGATTGTAATTTCCTCAAATGTATGTTCCGGAATAAATTGTTCTCCGCCTTTATAGTACTCTACTACTTCTTTCAGAGATTCTATTCCGCAGAAAGACACATCCGTATTGAGAATAATCATCTGCGGATGCAGAAGTGTTTCTATTTCATCGATAACGGCTTTTCTGTTTTCAAAAGCAACTCTGGCAGATATTATGATGCGGATAATTTTTCCGTAAACATCCGCGGCAACCCCTGCAAGCATATCAGCTTCACCGTGAATAATCCTGAAAGTATTTGTATCCGAACCGGCAACGAAAAATCTTTTTCTTCTTATAATCGATTCTCTTGTTTTCTTACGCCACCACTGTTCATCGACACTTTCTTTCTCGTTCCACGACATCAGTCTGAGAGGAATATGGGACTTGTCATCATACCAGCCCCAAGCAATGAAGTGTCCTTCATTTGTTAATACTTTATGAATTCCGGTAGTAATATCAGTTGATTTTTCGGTATCGATGGCTCCGGAAAAAACCCATGGATGGTGTTTCAGCAGATTTTTTTCCTTTCCCTGTCTGATTACAATCATTTCTGTCTGCTTTTCCAAAGTTCAAATCCGGAGTATTGAACAATTTTCCACTGCCAGTCTTCAAAACTGTCCTGTGTGATTTCTTCAATTTCAGCTTTCCTGAGTTTCCCGTCTTTCTCAAAGAACAGATTCACACAGCTCCATTTTTGTTTTTCTGCAGCAAACATCTGGATTCCCAAACTCTGAATTCTGTGATTGCGGGTCAGCGGATCGCTTACATCATTAAGAACGGCAACGGAAATTTCTGAATCTGGAATATTGAACATCTTTTCCTTTCCGTCGCTAATCCAAGAGTCTCTGGTTTTAGCTATAAAAGATGCAATATCATTTACATCACTTTCGGAAAGTGTTTTAAGCAGTGTTCCAAATGAACAATATGACGGGATAAAGTTAAATATTTCTTCCAGAATCGGCGGAAGAACAGATTCCTGTACCGGCTGTTCTTCAAAAGGCTGTTCTTCAACATACTGCTCTTCAACCGGTACTTCTGCCGCAGGTTCTTCAACCGGCTGTTCTTCAAAAGGCTGTTCTTCAACATACTGCTCTTCAACCGGTTCAATAATAGAATCCACAACAGTTGTTTCAAAAGCAGGTGTTTCGAATACAGGCTCATCCTGTTCCAAATCTTCATCATCGTAATCAAATAGTGAATTTACTGAATACTGTTCGGAATCGTCTATCATTTCTT
>JAZLEZ010000044.1:0-17525 GCA_045615505.1 Sphaerochaetaceae bacterium
GAGGAAACCGGAACCAAGGCAAGAGCGAAATCTGCCCCTGTTGACCACAACAGGGACAGAATATGCTCTTGCCGTTTGTGCTTGCTGCCAGTGTTTATATGCAAAAGAAAAGTTCGGTAGTTGAAGGAATAATTTTACTTACCCGTCTTTAGAAGTTAACACTAGAAAGTTTAGAACCTAAAAACCAACAAAACATAGATAAATCATCATTTAGGTTGCTACTCTAAAAGTGGACACTAAAGAGTAGAAAAAAAATTCTCTCTGAAGTGATAATACTTACAGAGAGGAAGATCATTGTCCCAAAAGTGGACAAAATGAGCAGTGATTTGTCCCAAAAGTGGACAAAATGAGCAGCAGATTGTCCAAAAACTGAGCGGAAAGGGGTAGTGCAGATAAAACATCCTTCGGCTGATGGAGAAACCGACAGTTGAAAAGCATCCGTCGATGAAAACGGGTGTGCATAACAGCTAAGCCACCGGCAAACGGAAGTGCTTTCTGATGCAGTGCATTGTGTTTCTAATGGCAATCAGGAGTATATAGGATTTAACGCATATACGAAAATGCTATTGAGGTACTTTCAAAACTGCCTTCATAAATCTTGAATTTTGGAGCAACTTGCAAAACCCCTTTTTAATTCTCAGGCGTTCTTTGAACCCGCTGAACGATAGTGTGAAAAACTTTAAAATACGACAGTAATTCTCAGTTTTCACACTACATTTATCGAATCCAAATTTACACCTGATTTATTAAAGTTCGTTTTGCAAGTTGCTCTATCAAAAATGATTTTCTCTTCACAAATATCAGTTTTAAAAGAACCTTTATTAAACATATTTACGAATTCTTCGTGATTTTCTTTGCCAAGTAGAGGAATGGTGTGTCCAGAACGGCTACAATAGCTTCAAGAATCCATACACCTAAGGATAATTTTACAATTTGTTTGAATGTAACAATTGAGGAAAAAGCAATGCTGTGAAAAATTAAATTGTCCAGCAACTGTGAAAGCATTGTACAGATATTGTTCCTGAACCACAGATGTTTTCCTTCATGAAAATTCCTGATTTTTTCATATAGATATATGTCGCTTATATTTCCTACAGCATAAGCAGCTATTGAACCGAAACAAACTCTTGGCGTCATTCGGAACAGAATTTCAAAACTATTATGTGCAAAATCCGAACTGCTCGGAACATAGGCAAGATCAATCTGGGATAAGATTATGAATGCGGCATTGCAGAAAAAACCGATATAGATTGCTTTTTTTGCCGTTCTCTTATCGTATTTTTCGGATAGAATATCAGTGGCAAGGAAAATTGTCCCGAAAAGGGTATTACCTAAAGTTGTGGAAAGGCCAAAACAGGTTACTGTTTTAAGCACCTCAATATTGGAGAAAACTGATGCAAAACCAATCCAGCCGATAATACCGGATTCTCCGAAAAACTTATAAAGAAGAAGCAAAATCGAAAAAGAAACCAATAAAGAAATAAAAAACAGCACTTCATTCATATTATTTCCTCTCAATCCAGCGAAAAAGTCATTTTTTCATTTGTGACAGGATGGTTGAATTCCAGTTTTGTTGCTTTCAACATCAAATCCTTATTATCCGGATTTGACCCGTAAAGAGAATCATTTACAATGGGATGATGAAGTCCTGTTGCACAATGAACTCTCAACTGATGTGTCCTTCCGGTTCTGGGAATCAGACGAAGTTTTGTAACATCCCGCTTATCCAATTTGTATATTACTGTTTTTTCCCAGTCCGTTACAGCCTCTTTTCCCCGTTCAAAATCCACAACCTGATGAGGTCTGTTTTCCGTATCAAGACGGATAGGCAATGAAACAGTACCGCTGTTTTCAAAAATCTTCCCTTCAACAGTTGCTGTGTATTCTTTATAGACTCTGCGCTCTTCAAAAGCACGGCACAGAGCATCATGTGCGTACTGTGTAATTGAAAGAACCATAAGCCCGCTTGTAGCCTGATCAAGTCGATGGACACAAGGTTGAGCAATGGTATTGAATAGATTTCTGACACGGCTTGCAACACAATCAAACTCAGTTTTCCCTTCAATGGCAAGCAGACCGGAAGGTTTATTTACTACAACAATATCGGAGTCTGAATAAACAATATCAAGACCGAGAATGTATTTCATGATAGGTTTACATCTTTCATCGCACGGAGTATAAAACTGTTTGTGCACAGCAGGTCCGTTCCCGTAATAGAATTCTGCCATAGAAACAGGTTTCCTGCCATCTGAATAACACTGATTCAATAGTCTCGGTGCGCAACAATCTCCGGTTCCGGCTTGACAGGTGGGGCATATTTCATCCAGTGATATTACAGATGAGTCAAAACAGTGAAACTTGTAAAGCTTTTGAATCTCGTGCCAATAGTATCTGGAAAGCTCACTTCTTTTGGCTTTGTCGGATTCTGCTTTTATCTCTTTATCGGACTCTGCAAGAAGAGTCTGCATTTTATCAACATCAAAAACCGGAGGAACAAAACTATCTGCAGTGAAAGATCCGAATAGTTCTCCGGAAAAAGCTTTATAAACGGTTCCGTCAGAACAGACAAGTACTCCGAACATACGACCGCAATCCTTCTGAAGAAGCTTCTTCCCAAGTTCGGATTTATCCAGAAGGTTTATCCATCGAGTGCATATTTCTTTAGCCTGTCGCTGAGGAAGAACTGCGTGCATATAAAAAAATTGACAGAAGAATGACCTTCTGTCAACTGATTACTTTAGAGGTACTTTCAAATCCTATTTTCACAAATATCAGTTTTGAAAATACCTTTTTAGAATCTTATTACTTACTTCCAAGCAAATGTAGCCATACCGTAAATGTAAATACCTATGATAATTAAAGGTACAACATATGTACATACCGGTTTCATCCACTTAGGAACTTTCATACCTTCACCGGCATTTGCTTCAGCAATAAAGTTGTCCCAACCCCAACCGAATCTTTTGTTTGTACAGAAGATTACATGACAGAGGGAACCCAGAGGCAGAATGTTCGTTGAAACGATGAAATCCCAGAAATCAAGCCATGCAGAACCTTCGGCAAACGGCTGGAAACTAAATAAGCTGTAACCGAAAGCTGTGGTAAGAGCGATGAAGAATACTCCGATACCACAGATAACACTACCCTTGATTCTTGACCAACCTGTAATTTCACGAACCATGGCAATGATGGTTTCACATACTGCCAGAACTGTTGAGAATGCTGCGAATACCATAAAGAGGAAGAAGAGTGTACCCCAGAATCTTCCGCCGTTCATATTGACGAATACCGTTTTCATCGTTTCAAACAGAAGAGCAGGACCGGCATTGACTGATACTCCGTATGTTGCACAAGCAGGGAACATAATAAAACCGGCCATAAGAGCAACAAATGTATCAAGAGCAATTACACGGACAGACTCACCTGTAAGAGAATTCATTTTTTCTATGTAGGAACCGAAAATTGCCATTGACCCCATTCCGATACTCAGTGTGAAGAATGCCTGATTCATAGCTCCGACGATGACAGTTCCGTTGATTTTCTTAATGTCCGGAAGCAGATAGAAACTAAGACCTTCTTTTGCTCCGGGAAGTGTTGCAGAATTGATTGCAAGAATAATCATAAGTGCAAAGAGAGCTAACATCATGTACTTTGTTATTTTTTCAAGACCGCTCTGAAGATTGAAACAGAGAACGGTAAAAGCAAGAATTACAACAATTGCAAGAGCTGAAACATTGATAGAAGGATTTGTAATCATAGGAACAAATCCTAAATCAGTATAACTTCCTGTAAAAAACATCCAGAAATAGTAACAAATCCAGCCTGTTACAACTGTATAGAAAGCCATAAGTGCAACATTACCGAGAAGTGAAAAATAACCATGGATATGCCATTTCTGACCATCTTTTTCAAGCTTGCGATACATTCTGAAAGGACTGAGCTGTGAAGCACGACCGAGTGCAAATTCCATAATCAGTACTGGAAGTCCGAGAACAACCAGACAGAGAAGGTAAACAAGTACGAATGCACCACCACCGGACTGACCTGCCATCCAAGGGAATTTCCAAACATTACCGCAACCGATTGCGCAACCAGCAGAAAGCAGGATGAATCCGAGTCTGCTGCCGAGACGTTCTCTTTCGTTTGACATTATTTTGTCCCCTTTTAATACTCCGATACTATAAATATACGGTATAGATTGTTGCAAGTTTACAAAAAAAAGCGGTTATAAGGCAATATTGGCAAGCTGTTTTATTGAAATTTTGCACCGGAAAAAGAATAATCGAACACATGATTAATATTTATGAACTGACAATTTACATAACAGCAATGGCAATAACACCGGGTCCTAACTGTATTCTGAGCATGGTCAACGCGGCTCAAAAAGGTTTTCCGAAGTGCCTTTCTCTAAATTTGGGAATGTTTGCAGGAATACTGGTTTTGGATACGATAGCCTATTGTTTGGTTTCAGTATTGGTGAAATATATGCCGATAATCAGACCTGTTCTGCAGATATTGGGCATCTTCTATATCCTATATCTTGCATACTGTATGTTCAACAAAGGCGAAATCAAGGTTACCCAGAAAGCAGGAGACTTTAAAACCGGATTTATTTTTCAGTTTATGAATATTAAGGTTATGCTGCTTGGAGTAACTGTAATCTCAACCTATATTCTTCCTGCAAATTTGTCATTTTTGAAAGGATATCTTGTAATTCCTTATTTAACTGTTGTCTGTTTTCTGTGCGGGATTGTCTGGGCTGTTTGCGGTGCAGTACTGTCAAAGCTTTACAACAGATACAGAAAAGCTTCCAATATCTTTTTCGGTCTTACACTGATTGCGCTGGCCGGAAGCAATTTGTGTTCTTTTATTCATTGAGGAACTTTCAAAACTCCTTTTTTAATTCTCAGGCGTTCTTTGAACCCGCTGAACGATAGTGTGAAAAACTTTAAAATACGACAGTATTTTTCAGTTTTCACATGACATCTATCGAATCCAAATTTACACCTGATTTATTAAAGTTCGTTTTGCAAGTTGCACCCTGATTGTTTTCAAAAATAAAGAGCCGTGGAAAACCACGGCTCAATTCAAATATCCATACTATATTATCAGTCGATATAAGCTGAAGGAGCTGCTTCAACACCCTTCTTCCATTCAATAGCATTGACGATGAAGAATGTAGCTGTTCCGATGATACAACCGAATACTACAGGGAGAATACCGAGGTAGAAATTACCACCTGAGAGAATCTGCCAGAAAATGAATCCGATTGTACCTGTGATAATAGATACCTGACCGGACTTTCTTGTTGCGTTCTTTACAACGAGTCCGAGACCGTATGCAGCGAAAGGACCTGCACAGCGGATACCGAATGCAAATGTGTTCATTGTTGTAATAGGCACGCCTGCAAAAGAAATAATCATAGCTACTACACAGCAGATAACATTGCAAAGTCTTGTTGCACGAACTTCTGCCATACCATCAAGTTGCTTTCCGCTGTAAGGTTTGTAGATATCGTTGATGATCATTGTTGACATACAAAGGAGGTTTGAGTCAGCAGATGACATTGTTGCAGAAATGATTGCTGCAGAAATGATACCTGTAATTGCTGCAGGAGCATAAGCCTGTGTTACAGCCATCATTGCGTTTGAACCGTTTGCTGCGAGGTTAGGAATCTGATCCTTGAGAGCGAGAGCTGCAAGACCGAGAAGTGTAGGGAATGTAGCCATAGCTGCCATGAGAACTGCAGAAAGAAGAGATGCATTCTTAGCTGTCTTCTCATCCTTTGCTGTTTCAAATCTTGAAATCATTTCAGGACCTGAAAGGAAGGTACAGAAGTAGTTAAAAATGTAACCGATAATTGTAATCCAACCGATCTTTGTGAATGAAAGCTGTTCTGAAGGAAGCTTTGAAGCAATTAATGCCCATCCGCCGCATTTTGAAATGACGATAGGTGTTGCAATTGCAAGACCTACAAGAATGATGAGGAACTGTACAAGGTCGGAAATCTGGTCTGCAATCATTCCACCGAATGTTGTGTAAAGAATGATAACGATTCCGGCAATAATCATACATGCCTTCGGAGGAAGGTTTGTAAGTGTTGCTACAACTGAACCGGAAGCAGCAACCTGTGAAGATGTAAGACAGAAGAGAGCAAGAATGTTGAGAACTGCTGAGAATACACAACTGAACTTTCCGAATCTTCTTCCGACGACTTCAGGAATTGTAACTGCCATTGCTTTTCTTACTTTAGGAGCAAAATAAGCAAGAGGAATCATTGCAACTGAACATGCAAGGACATACCACATAGCCGACATACCCCAGGAACCGAATGCTTTCTGAGCAAGACCTGTTGTACAACCGCCGCCGATGTTATTTGCTGAAAGAGAGAATGCTACCATGAAAATACCCATTCTTCTGCCTGCGAGCATATAATCATCAGCTCCTTTAATTTTGAGCTTGCCTACTACAAAACCGATAATAAGCATACCGAGGAGGTAGCCGATTACGATAATCAAGGCACTTGTGTTAATAACCATAATTTTCTCCTTAAATTTAAAATCTTAAATATTTAACACTGCATTAATTATTACACGACTTACAGTGGGCACGCAAGGAAAATTAAATCCGCTTATTGTGAGCTTATTGTGAGGTACTTCCAAAACTGCCTTCATAAATCTTGAATTTGCCTTTGCGTTTAAAAACACATTTTTGCTAATTCCATAATACATAAAGTGTTACATCAATTATAGCGCAACCTGCAAAACTCCTTTTTATTCTCAGGCGTTCTTTGAACCCGCTGAACGATAGTGTGAAAAACTTTAAAATACGACAGTATTTCTCAGTTTTTACACTGCATTTATCGAATCCAAGTATTTAATAAAGTTCGTTTTGCAAGTTGCTCTATCAAAAATGGTTTTCTCTTCACAAATATTAGTTTTGAAAGTACCTCTGTAATAATTTGTTTGTATCGTTGAATTTTTCCCCATGCGATGAAGATTAACATGCGATGAAGATTAATGCTTGAAGTCTTGCATTTTAACAACTCCTCGTTTACCTTTTTAATGGCGGGGTGATTATGTCATTTGAGGAAAAACTTGTTCAGAAAGCGGAAAAAGAGACAAAGTGCAGGGTGTCCTGGAAATCCCATCTTGATTTCTATGCAGATACCGACGGCAACATAGCGGAAAACGGGGCATTTGTCTGTCAGGCGGAGTACACTTTCTATGTCTCCGACGGAAATTTCGAAGCTTCTTTTCTTGCACCTGATGTTAATTTCAAAGATTTGGCAACAAAGAAGAATGCATTGGCATTTGTACATAAGGAGCACCCTAAACTGAAATACACCAGCCCTGTTATGCTTATTTTCGGAGATGCAGTTTATGTCTATGAATTCGACAACAACCGGAAAGTATTTGCAAAATCAAAAAATAACGAACTGGGTAGGTTGATTGACATAGCAATATCAAAACAAAAGTACAGTCTCAACGAGTACAATAAACTACATCCTACAAACATCAAATAAGGTCAATCAGGATTTTTACGAATAGAAGGCCCACAACCACAAGCATCATCGGCTTAACTATTTTTACATCTTTTCTGATTGCAAGGCGGCTTCCGAGATAATTGCCTGCTATCGAACACAATGCACAGGGAACTGCAACTTTGAACAGTACATTGTCAGTTCTGAGAAAATTCATAAGAGAACCGAAGTTTGAAGCCCAGTTGACCATTCTTGCATTTCCACATGATTTTTTCACATTGATTCCTGCCAGTAGGATAAAACCCATCTGCATGAATGTTCCTGCTCCGGGACCGTAAAAACCGTCGTAAAAGCCTACGGTCAGTCCTATCGCAATACTTATCAGAATTTTTTTCGTAAGAACCAGATTTCTTTCATGACCCGCATAGCTTTTGTCAAGAAGAACCACTGCAGCAATAAGAGGTGTAGCAATCAGAATAATCACAGAAAAAATCCTTGCATCAATCAACAGAGTGGCACTAGCACCAAGCCACGAACCAATCAGGGCAAAAGGAAAAGCCCCGATTAATGTTGCGAGGTCATAATTCTTTGTACGAATGTAATTTGCAGAAGCAATTGTTCCGCCTACCACTGCTGAGAATTTGTTCGTTCCCAATGCAACTGTCGTAGGCAGTCCGCAGGCCATATAAGATGTCAGACTGATAAGACCTCCGCCACCTGCAATGGAATCAACGAAACCTGCAAGAAAAACGAGAGGGCATAAAACATACAGAATATTGAAACTCATACTCTGCAATATATACGCAGAAGAAAGTTTGTCAAGATTTGGAGTTGTGCTTAGAATGTTTCTGGCTTATCATTTCAATAGAAATCTTTTGGAGGAAATTCAATGAATAAACTAGCAGAAGGTCTCAATGAGACACTAAAAAACACAAAAGTATTTTCAATGCTTTCGGATTACGGCAGACGGATGTATGTTCCCAAGGGAATCATCGTTCAGAGCGGCGAAGCCAAAAAGAAGGCCAATAAATACAATGCCACAATAGGTGTTGCACTTGATCACGGAACGGCAATGTTCATTCCATCAATCAAGGCTCAATTTGCAGAAACAATGAAACCGGGTGAAATATTCCCTTATGCACCGATGGGCGGCGTCGTAGCACTAAGAGAGATTTGGCAGAAAGAAATGATTGTTAAGAATCCGACATTGGAAGGAAAGAAAATATCACTTCCAATTGTATGCAGCGGTCTTACAAATGCTCTCAGCCTTGTATGTTCTCTTTTCCTTGACGAAGGTGACAGTGTTGTTCTCCCTTCAATGTATTGGGAAAACTATGATTTGATTCTTGACGAACAGAGACAGGCAAAAAAAGTATTCTTCAACAATTTTGACGGAGAAGGTTTCAATATCTGCGGATTGGATAAGGCTATCGCTTCTGTTGAAGGAGAAAAGGTTGCGGTTATCCTCAATTTCCCTAACAACCCTACAGGTTACACCCCAACAAACAAGGAGTCCGATGAAATAGCGGCGGTACTCAAAAAACATGCCGATGCCGGAAAGAAGGTCATAGTAATCAGTGATGACGCTTATTTCGGTCTTTTCTTTGATGATGATGTTTGCCGTGAAAGCCTTTTTGCAAAGGTGTGTGATGCCAGCGAGAATCTTCTTGCAGTCAAGTGTGACGCTGCAACAAAAGAAGAGATGGTATGGGGATTCAGAGTAGCTTTCATAACCTATGGTTTCAAGGGCTGCGATGATGCAACACTTGATGCTTTGATGCAGAAAACGATGGGAGCAATCAGAGGAAGTCTTTCGAACTGTTCAATGTCCGGACAGCAGATTATTCTCAAGGGTATGGCTGATCCTGATTATCATGCTGATAAAAAAGCGGGAATTGATAAAGTCGGTGCCCGTTATACTCAGATGAAAAAGGCTCTTTCCAAGTATGCTTCCAAGGATTGCCTTAAAGCTCTTCCTTTCAACAGCGGTTACTTTATGAGTTTTACAACAAAGTGTAAGGCCGAAGATCTCAGGCAGGAGCTTCTCAATAATTGGGGAACCGGAACAATTTGTTTGGGTGAACATCTTCTTCGTCTTGCATTTTCAAGTGTGGATATTGAAAACATCGACGGACTTGTTGACACTGTCTATCAGGCAGCTGAGAAGCTTTGTTGAAAAGTTGTAAAAAGATGTTGTGCTTGGCGCAATAACATATATAATTATTATGAGAAAACAGGTGGGCATATGCTAGCTGTCCACTTTTGGAGGATTTATGGCAAAAAAAAGTTTTATGAAGGCTTATCTTGACTTTAATGTATTGTACAAGATTTTAATCGGCCTCGTAGTTGGTGCTATTGCTGGTATTATTCTCGCCGCATCTGGCATTACAGCTATTCCTGCATGGATTTCCATGTTCGGAACTATTTTCACAAGACTGTTGAAGATGATTATCATTCCTATGATTGTCGGTTCACTGGTTGTCGGTGCTTCATCAGTTTCTCCTGCTAATGTAGGTAAGGTCGGTGCAAGAATTATCGTTATGTATCTTGCAACATCAGCTATCGCTGTTATCATCGGTCTTATCATGGGTTCTATTTTCCAGCCTCACGCAGAGCTTGCTTCTGTTGCTGCTCTTGCTGAAGGTGCTGCCGGAAAAGTTGCAGAATCAAATGTCTGGAAAGTTATCTACGAAATCATTCCTACAAGCGTTCTTTCATCACTTGTCAATGAAACAGTTCTTCAGGTAATTTTCTTCTCTCTTCTTTTCGGTCTTTGCCTTTCATTCATGAAGATTTCAAAGGACGAAAGAACAGCTAAGATTTCTACAACAATGTATGAAATTTTTGACTGTCTCACAGAAGTCATGCTTAAGATTGTTGCAGGTATTATGCAGTACGCACCTATTGGTGTTGCAGTTCTTATCTGTGAAGTATTTGCAAAGAACGGAGCTAAGGTTGCCGGTGCTCTCGCAACAGTTACAGTTGCTTGTTATCTCGGTTATGCTCTTCATGTTGTTCTGGTTTACGGTGTCATCCTTGTACTTATGGGAAAGATCAAAATTGGTCCTTTTGTAAAAGAAGCCTCTGTTCCTTTCATTACAGCATTTGTAACCCGTTCATCAAACGGTACACTGCCTAAGACAATGCAGGCTGCTGAAAACCTCGGTGTTGATAAAGAAGTATATGCATTCAGCCTTCCTCTCGGTGCAACAATCAATATGGACGGTACAGCAATCTATCAGGGTGTATGTTCAATCTTCCTCGTACTCTCAGTATATGGCAGAATGCTTACAATCAGCGAAATGGCACTTATGGTTCTCCTCGCAACACTCGCATCAATCGGTACGGCCGGTGTTCCTGGTGCAGGTGCAATCATGCTTGCTATGTGTATGCAGGGTCTCAATATGCCTATCACACCGGGTACAACAATGGCCGGTGCTTATGCAATGATTCTTGGTGTTGATGCTCTTCTCGATATGGGTAGAACAGCTCTCAATGTATTCGGTGACCTTACATGTACATGTGTTGTTGCCAAGAAGTTGGGTTTTGTCAGGAAAGATGCAATTATCAAGTAATTGATTGACATGAACAAAAAACGGCGTTGCAATTGCAATGCCGTTTTTTTTGTCTTAAGATTTCCATAGTATGAAATTTTTAATTCAATGCGTGAAAAATTCATCTGTTACTGTTGACGGTAAAACAGTGGGCAGTATTGAGAAAGGTCTCATGGTACTATGCGGTGTTTCACAAACAGATACAGTTGCAATTGCAGATAAAATGGTTAAGAAACTATGCAATCTAAGAATATTCAAAGATGAAAACGGTAAGACAAATCTATCCGTTATGGATATAAAAGGTCAGCTTCTTATTGTATCCCAATTTACTTTATATGCAGATTGTAAATGCGGAAACCGTCCGGGCTTTTCCAATGCGGGAAGTCCTGAAACTGCAAGAAAAATGTACGAGTATGTGCTATCAAAAGCAAAAGAATTTGTTCCTGTTGTAGAACACGGTATTTTCGGGGCTCACATGGAAGTCAGTTTGATAAATGATGGCCCGTTTACTATTATTCTTGATTCGGATGCTCTTTAGGTTATACTTCACTTATGAATATAAACAGAAATGATATTGAAGCTAGACTTAAAGAGCTGGGAATTTACAGTAACTACTACTACAAACTTGAGTTGAAAGTTTTGGCCCGTATTCTGAATCTAGATGAAAAATTGAACAGTGTTGTTACAGGTGTTGTGGACGGCAGAAGAAGAATGGTTGTAGTAACGGATTTCAGAATAATTATTGTAGCCGCAGGAGCCATCAGTGCTGCAGAAGTATTGATTATCCGTCGGGATGCAGTAAAAAGCTGGAAATTTGAGAAAAAATTTCTTCTTTCTTCTATTACTATTGAAACTTCCGAAAAAACTGTTGTAATAAAACAAACTCAGGGGAGTCAGCAAAAACTATTTACATGGGCTATGAATCAGCCGATTAAGGTGTACGATGAATAAAAAAGCTATTGGAATTATCGGTGGTGTAGGTCCTCTTGCCGGAGTTGACCTTGCAAAAAAAGTTTTTTCTCACACAAAGGCGAATAGAGATCAGGATCATATTGATATGTATCTTGTTTCCTGTCCGTCAATTGTACCGGACAGGACTTCATTTCTTCTTAGTGGAACAGAAAATCCTATGCCGGGTATTCAGACTTGTTTGGACAAACTTGTTCAGAGCGGAGCAACTGCTGTAGGCATCTGCTGTAACACGGCTCATTCTCATAAAATCATCGGTGGTTTGAGTGTTCCTGAAGGTGTTGAATTCATCAACATGATAGATAAAACCTGTCAGTATATTTCAACCAAGTACAGAAGTGCTAAAATCGGACTTGTTGCGACTTTGGGTACAATTCAGACCGGTATTTACGATCAGTATTTTGCAAAATATCCTGCTTTGGAACTTGTAAAGGCTGATCAGGCTACAAATGAATCTGTCCATCAGGCAATTTATGACAGGCAGTTCGGTATCAAAGCCAATTCGGGTGTTACAGAACAGGCTTTCAAGCAGGTAAATGCTGCCGTAATGAAGCTTAGAGACATGGGTTGTATGGCTGTTATTCTCGGGTGTACTGAACTACCTTTGGTATATCCGGGGAAAAAAGATGCTGAAGGCGTAGAGCTCATTGATCCTACCGATGTTCTTGCAACCGAGCTTATCAAAGCTACAGAACCGGAAAAACTGATTTGAAAAAACGGGCTTAAACACAAAAAACCCTTGCAATTGGTATTGTCAGTGCAAGGGTTTAATTAGATACACGGTGCAAGGTTTGAACTTGCGACCTCCACCACGTCAAGGTGGCACTCTCCCGCTGAGTTAACCGTGCGTGCATTGTTCATTATACATTTTTGCGGTTTGTTGTCTAGTCTCTTGCCATTTATTTATAAATATATACAATCAATTTTATTATGAGTTGTGAAATAATACCGGGAACAATTCTTGTTCATTGTTGCTGCGGACCATGTTCTACCTCAAGTATAGCCAGATTGTTGGAAGAAGGGTGGCATCCTGTACTGTTGTTCTCAAACAGCAATATATATCCTCAGGAAGAGAATGAGAAAAGATTTGCCGAATTGCTTAAGGTTGCTTCTTTTTACAGGTTGGAAGTGGTTAGAGCTCCTTATAATCACAATGCATGGTTGTCTTTTATTAAAGGTTTGGAAAATGAGCCGGAACATGGTAAAAGGTGCCTGAAATGTTTTGCTTTCAATTTGGCTCAGGCTTGTGAAATTGCAAAATCAATGGATATTGAGTATTTTACAACAACTCTGACAGTCAGCAGATTTAAGGATTCGGCCTCAATATTCAGTGTGGGGGAACAATTTGAAGGTTTTGTTGCAGAAGACTTTAAGAAAAAAGACGGGTTCTCTAAAAGTATCAGAATGTCTGAGGAACTCGGATTGTACAGACAGAATTACTGCGGATGTGAATTTTCTTTAAAAGAGGAGAAACGGGATGCCCTATAAACAGCAGAAAAAATTGAATAAAGCATTTATTATCACATTAATCTTTGTGGTTCTGATGCTCTCAACATTGTTTTGGCCTGTGAGACCAATAACAAGAGCCGTTGCTTCAACTGTATTTGCAGCTCTTTTTGTTTTCATCAGAAGAGGTTATATTCAATTTACACACGCCCTCAGAATTCTGAAGGAAAAAGGTGTGTGCAATCAGGTCTGGACAAATTTGGAAAGAGCTTTGAAAAGCGGTGTTTCCGCAGAATATCAGATTTCAGTAGGAACTGTTATGGTGCAGTTCGGAAATATAGACAGGGGAATTGAGGTACTCAAAGGGGTTATGGAAAAAACCTGGGGAAGACAGGAAGGTTTTTCTGCGGGTATTGCTTTATCGACCGGATTATGGCTCAAAGGAGATGTTGAAGGTTCAATAGAGTTGCTGGAAGAAATAAAAAACAGCGGATACAGTGATCCTGCCTTCTTTGTAAACTATGTAAACTTCTGTCTTAGTTCCGACGATATGAACAGAGCAAAAAAAGCCGTGACAGAAGCAAAAAAGAAAGGAATTGTAACACAGGGAATGCGGGATAATATCGGGTGTTACTACATCTTAAACAAAAACTGGGATAAAGCTGAAAAACAATACAATGAGCTTGTTGAAGATGAAGAGCCTTCATTTCCTGATGCTTATGTACATGCAGCTCAGGTTGCAGTTCATAACGGGAATTCTGAAAAAGCAGAAGAGTATCTGGGATATGCCGCAGCAAAACGATTCTCCTATGCCTGTCCATTTACCTATGAGTATATTCAGGAACTCAGGAAACTTCTGAATTCTGAAAAAAAGAAAAAAGCTGTAATGGATGCAATGGAAGAAAATGTTAAGCTTGTTGCATTCGGCAAGCCGTTTGGAGAATACTGTATAGTATGAGAAAACTTCTGAAAAAGTATCTGAGGAAATATGCATGGGGTGTTTTTGCCGTAATACTATGTACGGCAATCCAAGTTGTATGTGAGCTTTCCCTTCCCGCCATCATGGCTGATATTGTAGATATCGGTCTGGCTCAAGATACGATGAGATACACACTGATTCACGGATTATACATGATTTTCATGTCTTTGGGACAGGTTATCACGATGGTGGTAATCGGATATCTGAGTGCGCGAATTTCCAGTGCAATGGGCCGCGATATAAGAAACGATGTGTTTGAAAATGCCGAAACTTTCTCTCTGAATGAACTCAATCACTTTTCTGTTTCTTCAATGATTGTCAGAAATACAAATGATGTTACGATGGTTCAGAATTTTGTGGTAATGCTTATGAGAATGGTTCTGACAGCACCGGTTATGTGCGTTGGAAGTATTATCATAGCATTTACAATCAATGTCCGACTTGCATTGGTTATTATGGCTGCAGTTCCGGTACTGATTGCTTTCTTTTCAACAATAATCTTTTTTGCTTCCAGATTGTTTGTTGTCTATAGAACAAAAATTGATAAACTGAATCTTCTTGTACGGGAACACCTGTCAGGAACCAGAGTAATCAGGGCATTTGTCAATCAAAAGCCGGAGCAGAAGAAATTTGAAATCGGCAATGAGGAAATCTATAAGATTTCTTTAAAAATAAATAGAATTACTTCTGCAATGCGTCCCGGAATGATGATGACTGTAAACCTCACAACACTTGCAGTTTGCTATTTCGGAGTTGACGGTATAAAAACAGGAGCGGTTTCGGTTGGTCAGCTTATGAGTCTTGTTGCATATGTGACACAGATACTGATGAGTCTTTCAATGCTGAGTTTTCTTATGATTATTCTTCCGAGAACTCAGGTAAGTGTTAAAAGAATTAATGCGGTTCTGGATTTGAAAACCGAAATTTCAGATCCGGAAACCGGTATAACTCCCTCGATATCAAACGGCACTGTATGTTTTAACAATGTAACATTTGCCTATCCTGACAGTGAGGCACCGGTAATCAGCAATGTTTCGTTTGTAGCAGAGGGTGGTAAAACCACAGCAATCATAGGTTCTACAGGATGCGGTAAAAGTACTCTACAGCGACTAATAATCAGACTTTACGATGTCAGCAGCGGTTCCGTTACACTGGATGGTGTGGATGTCAGAGACTTTGCACTCAAAGACCTCAGAAACCGGGTGGGATATATTCCCCAAAGAGCTGTTTTATTTACCGGTACAATAGCAGATAACATCAGATTCGGTTATGAAAAAGCTTCGGATGAAGAAATTGAAAATGCTCTTAAAACCGCACAGGCTTGGGATTTTGTATGTGAAAAGGAAAAAGGGATAAATTCTGAGATTTCACAGGGCGGAAAGAATGTATCAGGTGGTCAGAAACAGCGTCTTGCCATAGCCCGAGCATTGGTAAAACCTTGTGAAGTGTTGGTCTTTGATGACAGTTTTTCTGCTTTGGATTATGCAACAGACGCCAGACTCAGGTATGCTTTGGCTTCGGATTCAAGACTTGGAAAAACAACAAGAATAATTATTGCCCAGCGAATAAGTACGGTAATGAATGCTGACAAAATTATAGTTTTGGACAGGGGTCAAATCGTAGGGCAGGGGAAACACAGGGAATTGTTGAAAAACTGTCCATTGTACTACGAAATAGCAGCCAGTCAGTTGAGCGAGGAGGAATTACAATAATGCCGGGACCTCATCGTGACAGAACAAATGAAAAAGTCAAGGATTTCAAGGGAACATTCAAGCGTTTTCTTACCTTACTCCAACCACATAAACTAACTTTTACGCTGTCATTTTTATGTGCATTTGTGGGGGTTTTGGCATCAACCTATGCTCCGAAACTATTAGGCAAACTGATTACCGAAGTTTCTGACGGGGTTGTAACGGGATTTTTTAATACAAACCTTATTATGAGATTTGTTATTATGATGCTGTGTATGTACATAATCACTCCGGTTTTCAGATTTTTTCAGCATTTTATAATAGCCGGTGTTTCCGGGCGTATCGTAGCGGATTTACGCAGTACGGTAAATTCAAAACTTGATAAACTGCCTCTCAGATATTTTGACAGCCGAACTCACGGTGAGATAATGAGCCGTATTACAAACGATATTGACAGAATAGATGAGAGTCTGCAGGAAGGAATCAGTCAGGGAGTCATCAGTGCATTCACGATTATTTGTATTCTGGTTATGATGTTTACCACAAATGTTGTAATGACTCTCATCAGCATGATTACCATTCCTATGTTCCTGTTGATTGTCACAAGTGTCTTTAAGTTTTCCCAGAAATTCTTTGTTGCAAATCAGAAATATCTGGGAGAATTGAACGGTCATGTCGAACAGATTTATTCCGGACACAGTGTTGTCAAAGCCTTCAACCATGAACAGCAGGCTACTGAAGATTTCAGAATAATCAATGACGAACTCTGCGAAGCAGGGTGGAAGAGTAATTTTTACAGTTCAACTATTCACCCTCTGACGGGTTTTGCAGGTAATATCGGCTACATTCTGGTAGTTGTTGCAGGAGCGCTGAAGGCTGCATCAGGCTCTCTTTCAATAGGTGAAATTCAGGCTTTTGTTCAGTATGTCAGAAGATTCAATATGCCTATTCAGGAAGTTGCAAATATTTCCAATGTATTTCAAAGCACACTTGCTGCCGCTGAACGCATATTCGAATTGTTGGATGAAGAGGAAGAATGCCCTGATGGAAGTAAATTTTCAGATCCTGCAAACGGTGATATCAGATTTGACAATGTCTGCTTCAGTTACAATGAAAACAGAAAACTGATAGAAAACTTGAATCTTGATATCAAACGCGGAACTAGGGTTGCAATTGTCGGTCCTACAGGTGCGGGAAAAACTACAATAGTCAATCTCCTCATGAGGTTTTACGATGTTATTTCCGGCTCCATTACGGTGGACGGAATAGATGTAAGAGATTGGCCTCGGGATGTCCTCAGAGATCAGTTCGGAATGGTTCTACAGGATACTTGGCTTTTTGAGGGTTCTGTTGCTCAGAATATTGCTTACGGCGATGGTACCGGAAAAGTAGATAAGTCGGAG
>JAZLEZ010000045.1:0-31986 GCA_045615505.1 Sphaerochaetaceae bacterium
CGTGAAATTTTCATTGTTGAGGGAGATTCTGCCGGCGGTTCTGCAAATCAGGGAAGAGACAGAAAAACTCAGGCAATTCTTTCACTTTGGGGAAAGATGCTCAATGTTGAAAAAACAAGAGAAGAAAAAGTTGCCGTAAACGATAAACTTCAGCCTGTTATTGCATCTATCGGTGCCGGGCTGGGCGCAACATTCGATGTAGGAAAAGTAAGATATCATAAAGTCATTATCATGGCCGATGCCGATGTTGACGGTTCACATATCAGAACGCTGCTTCTGACATTCTTTTTCAGGTATATGCGGCCTCTTATCGATGCAGGCTATGTTTATTTTGCAATGCCGCCTCTGTACAAAATTACGATTAAGAACAAGGAATTCTACGCTTATGATGAAAATGAACGAGTGAAGATATTGTCGGAAAACAATCTGACCGCAGACGATGAAAAGAGCTATAAGATTCAGCGTTACAAAGGTTTAGGTGAAATGAATCCCGAACAGCTTTGGGAAACCACGATGGATCCTTCAAGAAGATTCATTACGCAGGTACACCTTTCCGATGCTGTTGAAGCCGATCAGGTTTTCTCCATGCTTATGGGAGAAGAAGTCGAACCGAGGCGTATTTTCATTGAAGATAATGCAACATACGCAAACATTGATGCATAGGGAGGACGACAATGGATTTAAATAATGAAAACAGAGTAATTGTTTCAGATCTTTCCAAGGAAATGAAAAAATCATATTTGGATTATGCAATGTCGGTAATTGTCAGTCGAGCTCTTCCCGATGTCAGAGACGGTCTGAAGCCTGTTCACAGAAGAATTCTGTACGATATGTTCGAACTCGGAATAAAAGCTTCCGGCGGAACTAAAAAGAGTGCAAGAATAGTCGGAGATGTTTTAGGAAAATATCATCCTCACGGAGATGCTTCCGTTTATGATGCAATGGTCAGATTGGCTCAGGATTTTTCTTTAAGATATCCTGTTATCAAGCCTCAGGGCAACTTCGGTTCCATAGACGGTGATCCACCTGCAGCTTACAGATATACTGAAGCAAAGATGAGCCGTATGGGCGAAGTCATGCTCTCGGATATTGAAAAAAACACAGTTGACTTTGTGAACAACTTCGATGATTCCCTTCAGGAACCTTCTGTTCTTCCTGCAGGATTTCCTTTTATGCTTGCAAACGGTTCTTCCGGAATTGCTGTAGGTATGGCCACAAATATGGCTCCACACAACCTCAGGGAAATTTGCGATGCTCTTTGTGCAATGATTGATAATCCCGATATAGAGGTATCGGAACTGATGAATTACATCAAAGGACCGGACTTCCCTACTTCCGGTATCGTCTGCGGGCTCAGAGGAATAAAGGATGCTTTTGAAACCGGACGAGGTAAAATCGTAATGAGAGGTCGTTATCATGTGGAGGAACATAAATCCCACGATGCGATAGTATTTACCGAACTTCCTTATCAGGTTAACAAGAGAGAACTCAAAGATCATATTGAAGAATTGAGAAAAGACGATGTACTTAAAGATGTTTCACTTGTGCGTGATGAATCGGACCGTGAAGGAATCCGTCTTGTTCTTGAGCTTAAAAGCGGAGCTGTTCCGGAAATAGTCGTTAATCACCTTTTTAAGAATACGGCTCTTGAAACAAATTTCAATGTAAACAATCTTGCCCTTGTTGAAGGAAGACCGAAACTGCTGACTCTTAAAGACATGCTTTTCTACTATCTTAAGCACAGGAAAGAAGTTACAACAAGAAGAACACAGTTTGACCTTGATAAAGCACTTCAGAGAGAACATATATTGCTCGGTTTGAAAATCGGTCTTGAAAACATTGACAGTGTAATTGAAATCATAAAAAAATCTTCTGATAACGAAGAGGCAGGTATGTCACTTCGTCAGGAGTTCGGTCTTTCCGAGATTCAGGCAAATGCCATCATACAGATGAGACTCGGCCGATTAAGTCATCTGGAAACACAGGAAATTTTAAATGAATTGGCTGAACTTGAAGAAAAAATCGCCTACTACAGAGACCTTCTTGCCGATGAGACAAAGATGCTTGCAGTTGTTAAGAGTGAAATTCAGCAGCTTTCTGCCGAATACGGTGATGATAGAAGAACGGAAATCGATTCCCGTGAAATCTCCGGAATTGTTGATAAGGATTTTATCAAAAAGGAAGAATGTGTTGTTGTAGCAACACACAAAGGCTTTGTGAAACGGGTTTCTGCAGAGGAATATAAATCTCAGAACCGTGGCGGAAAGGGTGTGAAGGGTGCAACATTAAGAGATGAAGATTTTGTTGAGTATATTTTCACTGCAAATTCCCACGACTATATTATGTTTATCACAAGTTTGGGAAGAGCTTTTGTACTTGAGACATGGGAACTCCCTGAAGGTCAGAAGACAGGTAAAGGGGTAAACATAAAGGCTGTTCTTCCTAAGCTTGAAAATGAAGAAACCATTACTTCCGTGATTAGTTTTAAAGAATTCTGTGAAGAATCCTTTATCTTAATGTGTACACGCAAGGGTGTGATCAAGCAGATTGCCTTGAATGCTTTTATAAATGCCAGAAAAAACGGTATTAAGGCTATTGTACTCGACGAGGGAGACACTCTGCTCTCCTGCCAGTTTGTTTCAAATGGAAATGAGGCCATGATTGTAACAAAAAACGGCAAGGGCTTGAAGTTTGCCGTTAATGAAGTAAGGGTTATGGGAAGGGTTACTCATGGTGTAAAAGGCATTTCTCTTGCTTCTGATGATGAGGTTGTAGGTCTTCTGAAAGTAGATGAATCAAAGAAAATACTTATGATTACTGAGTCAGGAAAAGGCAAACAGGTTGAATACAGCCAGTTTATGGCTCATCATCGAGGAACAGGCGGGCAAACAATTTATAAAATTGCTGAAAAAACAAGTTTCATTGTTGCTGCATTATCCGTAAACGACATTAATGATGTTGTATGTATCACAAAGAACGGAATTACAATCAGAACTCATGTAAAGGACATTTCAATCCAAGGAAGAGGAGCTCAGGGTGTCAGTGTCGTAAAAATGAAAACAGAAGATGACAAGATTGTTTCAATTTGCAGTACTGTATATCAGGAAGATGAAGTAACTGAAGAAGAATCAGAACCATTAAACGAAAATTGAATCTGTTTCTATGTATAGAAACATAGGGGAAAACCTGCATTTTGGATAGCTGGAATGCAGGTTTTTTGTATTATAGAGTTACTTTCAGAACTGCCTTCATAAATCTTGAATTTGCCTTTGCGTTTAAAAACACATTTTTGCTAAAACTAAGGTCAGCAATAAAGATGTTTCACGTGAAACATCTTTATTGCATAATGGCAAAAAAATACCCCGGATTTACTCCGAGGTTTATAATGTTTCACGTGAAACATTAGGCTTCTTCATACGGAATGTTTTCAACAACAAGATTTTCATCAACATTGAATTTCAGCATATTCTCTACTCCGTTCTTGAGAGTCATTGCAGCCATCATACATCCTGCACATGCTCCACGAAGTCTGACATATACTGTATTGCCATCCAATTTAACAAAATCAATATCTCCGCCATCATTCTGTAATGAAGGTCTGATAGCCTCAATAGCCTCTTTTACTTTAGCTTCTTTGTCCATTTTTAACCTCTTTTAATCCAAATTTACTTTTATAGCAGGATTTAGTCAATGAAAAGATGACAAATTGTATAAAATGAATTAATATGACAACTATGAAAGCAAAAAAAATAATCTTAATTAACCAAAAAGGCGGTGTCGGCAAAACAACTTCTTGCGCAAATATAGGTTCTGCACTGGCGAAAGAAGGATATAAGGTTTTGCTTGTTGATCTTGATGCACAAGGCAATCTTTCTAGTGCAGTATCTGCGGATACGGGCAAACCCGGAATTTATGACTTGCTTACGAATGAAAATGTTAAAGATGTAATCCAGTCAACACCGGTACAAAACCTTTTCTGTATATCCGGTGGAATAAACATGGCAGGATTGGCTGTTGAGCTTGTTGACGAAATAGGACGAGAGTTCTTCTTAAAAAATGCTCTTGAACAATTTGAAGAAGAATTTGACTATATACTTTGTGATTGTCCTCCGGCACTTGATCTAATTTCAATAAATGCACTTGCTTTTACTGACAGCGTGCTGATTCCTATGCAATGTGAGTATTTTGCAATGGAAGGATTGAATCAGTTGCTAAAAACAATAAATTCCGTAAAAAAGAAGATAAATCCTAAACTGGAAATACTTGGAATTTTCTTTACAATGTACAGTAAGAGGGCAAATCTTAATAACGAAGTTGTTGAAGATATAACAACATATTTTAAAGATTTGGTTTTTAAAACAAAAATTCCGAGAAATATCAGACTAAGTGAAGCACCTTCACATGGTCTTCCGATTAATGCTTATGATAATTCATGTTCCGGAGCAAAAGCATATACAGATTTAGCAAAAGAGGTAATTAAAAGTGTCAATAAGTAAACATGGTCTTGGAAGAGGCATTAATTCATTAATTGGTGAATACGATAACTCGTCTTTTGAAGTGGCAAAACTTGAAGAAGTCGGGGCAAAAGTGCAGGAAATAAAGATAGATTATATTAAACCTAATCCTAACCAGCCCAGAAAGGTATTTGACCCTGAAGCACTTGAAGAACTGAAACAAAGTATTCTTGTCCAAGGTGTTATAATGCCTTTGATTGTAGAAGAAATTGCAAAAGATAACTTTGTTATAGTAGCCGGTGAAAGAAGGTATAGGGCATCCAAACTTGCAGGTTTGGAAACTCTTCCTTGTATTGTCAGAAATTTTACAGATATGCAGCGAATGGAAGTTGCATTGATTGAAAATATTCAGAGAGAAGATCTTAATCCAGTTGAAGAAGCTAAAGCATTTAGCTATCTTATTACAGAGCAAGGAATTAAACAGGAAGATCTTGCAAATAGAGTTGGGAAAAGCAGGCCGGCTATTTCCAATAGTCTCAGACTGTTAAATTTACCTTCTGCTATGTTGGATTCGCTTTCAGAGGGTAGATTTACGGCGGGCCATGCCAGAGCCTTGCTCAGTGTTGATAACCCGTCAGACAGAGAAATACTATACAAAAAAATACTTAATGAAGATTTATCTGTCAGACAGGCAGAACTTACTGCTTCAAATCTGAATAAGGGAATCAGAGCCGTTAACACTAAGGTAACTTCTTTTGGTACAAAGAATAATAAGTCGGAAGATGTAATTGAATGTGAAGAAAAGTTCCTTCAGGTAACAGGTTGTCAGGTGGAAATAAAAGGTAAAATCAGCAAGGGAAAGCTTGTTTTACCGTTTGATAATGCTGGGGAACTGGAGCGTATTTATCAACTATTTGCTCCGGGCGAGATACTATTTGATACTGAAGAGGAAATTGATTTATGAGTTATAAAGATAATGATGGACTTTATGCGGTTTTTGATACTGAAAAAGGTACAATTGTTGTAAAACTGGAATTTGAAAAAGTTCCTATGACCGTTGCCAACTTCGTAGGTCTTGTTGAAGGCGAGCTGAATTTTGATGATCCCGGTGAAAACTTCTATCAGGGATTGAATTTTCACAGAGTAGTTGACAATTTTATGATTCAGGGCGGTTGTCCTAAAGGTGACGGTACAGGCGGACCCGGCTATTCATTCCCCGATGAATTCGATGAAACACTCAGACACGATGGTCCCGGTGTTATGAGTATGGCAAATGCCGGTCCGGGAACAAACGGAAGCCAGTTTTTCATTACACATGTGAAAACTCCTTGGTTAAACGACAAGCATTCAGTATTCGGCAAGGTTGTTGAAGGACAGGATGTTGTTAACAAAATCAATCAGGGAGATGCTATTAACGATGTAGTAATTGAGAGAATCGGCAAAAAAGCTGAAGATTTTAAGGTAACAAAGCAGATTTTTTCAGATCTTGTTGAAGATGCGGTAAAAAAAGCCATGGAAAGAAGAAGGGCTGAAATCGAAAAAGTGGAAAATGAAATCAACAACAGATGGCCCGGCAATATTGAAACATCAACCGGATTGAGATATGTCGTTATAAACAAAGGAGATGGAAAGAATTCTCCTAAAATGGGACAGATTGTAACCGTACATTATCAGGGCACTCTAATGGATGGAAGGATGTTTGATTCGTCATACAACAGAGGTGTACCTGCTAAATTGGAAATCGGTCAGGTGATAGAAGGTTGGAACGAAGCTCTTCAAACAATGACAAAAGGTGAAAAAAGAACCCTTATCATACCTCCTGAGCTTGGTTACGGCGTTCATGGATATCCGGGAATCATTCCACCTGATTCTTATCTGATATTTGATGTGGAGTTAATTGATTTCTGATTAAGAAATTACCCTGAATGCGGAATAATGGGAAAAGAAGTTAGTAAGGAGTACTAATAATGTCAAAGGAAGACATTCGATTTGTTTGTTCCGAATGCGGTTATTCCAGTACAAAATGGATGGGAAGATGCCCTGAATGCGGAACATGGAATTCCTTTACGGAAGAGAAATTAACCATTAGCAAGAAGGGAATTTGTAAGGAGTCATTACAAATTAAAAGCCAATCTCTTGCAAGTGTTCCTTATGAAGATGAATTCCGCTTTGAAAGCGGCATAAGTGAACTTGATAGGGTACTTGGGGGAGGAATAGTCAATTCATCCGCTGTACTTGTCGGCGGAGAACCCGGTATAGGAAAATCCACATTACTGTTGCAGGTTTCGGCTTTATGCAGCAAAAGAAAGCGTGTTTTGTATATTTCCGGGGAAGAAAGCGGCGGTCAGGTGCGTCAAAGAGCAGAACGACTGGGTCTTGATTTGGATGATATCAACATTTTATGTGAAACAAAGCTTGAGAGTATTCTTCATGTACTTGATTCAGAGAAGATGCAACTGGTTATTATGGACTCCTTACAAACTCTTGTTTCCGATGAAGTGGGTTCACAGGCGGGTACTGTAAGTCAGATCCGTTACTGTTGTATGGAAATAGTAAATCATTGTAAAGCCGCCGGGACTGCTGTTTTTTTCATTGCTCATGTAACAAAAGAAGGAACTATTGCCGGACCTAAGATTATAGAGCACATGGTTGATACTGTTTTATACTTTGAACAGGCTTCTATGGGTGTAAGATTGATAAGAGCGGCTAAAAACCGATTCGGTTCCGTGGATGAAATCGGTATATTCCTTATGGGAAACAAAGGTCTGGAGCCGGTTTCCGACCCTGCAAGCTTCTTTATTTCCGAAAGAAGGGATGAGACGCTTCCTCCCGGAATTGCCTACACGGCAGTAATAGAAGGTTCAAGAACATTTATGGTGGAAATACAGGCACTTGTAGTGGAAGCAAAAACCGGATACAGCCGTGTATATTCAGATAAAGTTGATTCTTCAAGAGTTACAAGAATCGCAGCAATATTGGAAAGGCATGCAAACATCAGACTTACGGATAAGGATATTTATATCAATGTTGCCGGTGGAATAAAAGTAGATGATGTATCCGTTGAACTGGCAATTGCAGAAGCATTATGGTCTGCTTCAAATAATGTAAGCCTTCCTAACAAACTCCTCTGTTTCGGGGAATTAAGTCTTGCGGGTGAGGTAAGACCCGTAAGCTTTGCGGAAAGAAGAATGAAGGCTGCATCTGAAATGGGTTTTAACAAGGCAGTGATTCCGGAATCCCAGAATATCAAAACAGACATCTCGTTGAAAAAGTGCCGGAAAATAAAAGATGCTTTTGTTTCTTAGAGGTACTTGCAAAACTGATATTTATGAAGATTGGATTTGAATTTGCGAAGAGAAAACCATTTTTGATAATTGATGTAATACTTTGTGTATTATGAAATTGGCAAAAATGTGTTTTTAAACGCAAAGGCAAAGTCAAGATTCATGAAGGCAGTTTTGAAAGTACCTCCTTAACCTAAAAGTTTGAGCAAAATAGGGAAGAGTATGAATGTTCCCACAATGCTGCCGATACTCGAAGTAAAGAAAATCAGAAAAGCATGAAGAACTCTGTTTTTGAACCAACCCTTAAAAGTGGCAATATCATCTGAAAGATGCTCAAAATCGCTGACCTTGGGTTTTCTGAACTGAGTTTCGGCTATTCCGGTAAACATTCCCACGCCCAATACAGGAGACATAACTGAAATAGGAGCTGTAAGAGCTGCCACAATCCAGTTAAAAGGATGAGCATTGGATAGAATTACAAAAGCCATACAGCACAATGCATTGGAACCTGCCCAAATACCGAAGTATCTGAGACCTTGATCAAAGCCGTAAGTCAAACAGGAATAAAGAACAAATCCGAGAAGCAAAACAGGTATTGACCAACCCACAATAGTACCGAATCCGGATGGCTTTGGGATTATGACAATATCTGATAAATCTGAACTTAAGGTGCCGTTTTCAAGTTTTTCAATGGTTTTTACTATTCCTTTTGCATGACCTGCACCGATTATTGCAACTTTTTTATGCCCCTCTGCTTTGAGGATTTTTGTAGCCAGATATCTGTCTCTTTCATCTATAAGGGCTTCCTTTGCCTTGGGAAGTTCTTTTGAAAGTTCATTCATCATTTCCTGAATACTGTCGCTCTTTTTAAGCTCTTCCATATCTTCTTCTGAGAACTCTTCCTTATCGAATACCGTGGAAATAAGAGTTGCAATCAGTTTTGCTTTATTCCAGAAGTTACTCATACCCCATGCTCTTTTGAAAGTAATAGTAATATCTCTGTCGCATAACGAGATAGGAATATTCTGTTCCTGAGCATATCGTCCCGCGGACAGAATTTCTTCTCCCGGTGCAGAACCTGTCTGATTGCCCATTTTTTTCTGAAAAGATGCTAAAGCTGTATTTGCAAGAACGAGGAAGGTTTTTCCCTCTTTGAATACTTTTTTCAGATCCATATTGCGATAAGAGTTTTCATTTGTCTTTGTTTTAAATCTTCCCTCGTCAAGCTCAAGGCAAACCATATCGGGTTTTTTTTTATCCAGAATAGTTTTTACTTCCTCAACGCTGTTGGAGGATACATGAGCAGTTCCTACAAGTGTAATTTCATCACCGTTGTTCAAAACAATTTTCGTAACTGTTTCACTGATTTTTTCTGCCTTCATAATATCTCCGCATCTATGTATGATTGACTGCTTTAATTCTACAAATATAATCTGAAGTATTCAATAAAGGGATTTTCATGGACTATAAATTGATTCGAAGAAAAGGACAGAAAAATATCAGGATGCATTTCAACGATGAAGGAGTCCTGATTGTCAGTGCTCCTTACTATGCCCGTTCGGTTGATATTGAATCATTTGTACTGTCAAACAGCGATTGGATATACAAACAGTTACATAAACAGCAGAAACACAGCTTCTCCACAGGTGATTCTTTATATTTTTTCGGGAAAAAGTATGATTTGGTTGTAAATCAGAGCATAAAAGACAGCGTGGAAATTCTTGATAATCTTATGGTTGTATTTGCAAAAAACACAGATTCTGAGTATATAACCGAACTTCTGAAAAAGTATTATTCCCGCCACCTTAACGAGTATGCCGTTGCAAGAACAGCGTACTGGACCGACAAGGCAGGACTTGCTGCACCTTTAGTCAGAATTTGCAATGCAAAATCAAGATGGGGAGTATGCTTTAAAAACAGAAATCTGATTAAAATCAGTCTTATGGCCTGTTCTTTGAGTAAAGAACTGATAGATATGATTGTTCTGCACGAAATCTGCCACCTTGTTTATCCGAATCATCAGAAAGACTTTTGGAATCTTATGAAAAGGTATATGCCGGATGTCGAAGACAGAAAAAAAGCCCTCCGTGTTCAAAGCAGGGAAGGCTATCATAAAAATCTGTTCAACTGAATTCAAATACTTTTAAGCAACTCTTTGATAAAACCGAAAATTCTGTCTGTTGAACTGATACTCAGGTTTTCATTTACGGAATGAACATCATGAAGTTCCGGTCCCATTGAAACACAATCAAGTCCCGGAATCTTATCTGCTATAATTCCGCATTCAAGACCTGCGTGAACTGAGGTTACTATTGCATTCCGTCCGGATACTTTCTTCCATGCAGAGCAACATTGTTTCGTAAATTCCGAATCAGGATTGGGCTGCCATCCCGGATATCCGCCGTTGGTCGTAAATGTAAATCCGAAATCTTTGAAATAGTTTTCAATTTTAACCGCTGTTTCTTTTTTCTCTGTTTCTATGAGACTTCTGATGTTCACATTTACATACATACTGTCTTCTTTAAGTTGTGCAATGGCAAGGTTGTTTGAGGTTTCAACTACTCCGGTGATTACCTTGCTCCATGTATGGACACCGTGATAGGCATTTTTAAGGCAGTTGATGATTTCCGCTGATGTTTTTGCATCTGTTGCTTTGCCGCAGGATTTGACATTCTCAAATCCGCAATCAAGTGTGGTATCTTCCGGTATTGCAATAACAGCCTTGGCAGATGAAGGGATTACATTATCTCTGGTACCTCCTTCAAATGTTACAAGCATATAATCGTTAAACTCGGAAATCTTGTCTGCCAGTACTTTTATTGCATTGGGTCTGTCCAGATGAATCTCGCTCCCGCTGTGCCCGCCCGGTAGTCCGGAAACGGAAACTGATACTGTTTTGTAGTTTTCCGGAACTGAAATACGGTTTATTTTTTTGTCAAAAAAAAGATTCAAACCACCGGCGCATCCGACTGTTATGATGTTTTCTTCCTCACTGTCCAGATTGAGAAGCTTTTTACCGCTGAGCATGGACGCATCTACATTCATAGCTCCGTAAAGTCCTGTTTCCTCGCTGTAAGTAATAAGAACTTCCACGGGTCCGTGCTGTGCCTGAGGATCTGTGAGAACGGCCATAGCCAATGCCATGGCAATTCCGTTGTCTCCGCCAAGACTTGTGTTTTTTGCTGTTATAATGTCTCCGTCTATGCACATTTCAATCGGATCTTTCGTAAAGTCGTGTTCGCTTTCAGGGCGTTTTACGCAGACCATGTCCATGTGCCCTTGAAGTATAACGGTTGTTTTGTTTTCATAACCTTTTGTTGCAGGAGCTTTGATTATGATGTTTCCGTCCTTATCTCTCAGCCCTTCAAAACCGTTTTCTTTTGCAAATGAGAGCAGATATGCTCTGATACCGTCTTCATTGCCTGCTTCACGCGGAATCAGGCAGATTTCCTTAAAATAATCCAGCCATGTTTTCATATTAATCATAATACCACAAATAATTGTTTTTCTGTATAATTCTCGTGTGAAAAATGAATGAAAAATGAATGATTCGCAGATGTAAACCGGAAAACCGGAAATTAAAGAGGTACTTTCAAATCCAATCTTCACAAATATCAGTTTTGAAAGTACATCTAAAAAATTTTTTGAGATAACTGCATCATTTTGTGATATATTATATAGTGCCCAATTTCGGATGATTGATATTGGGTGTTTTTTTAATATGGAGTTGTAATGAAATCAGATAATATTCCGTCAATTAATTTTTACGATCAGGATTTTGTTGACTTGTATGATAGGTCTTGGGCTTGGATAGATGAGGCTTGGAAGACCGGAACAAAAGAAAACGGTTTTTCCGGAAATTATCTTTCCTATGAAAACCAAAAGACAATAAACATGTTCAACTGCTGCCTTTCCGCTTTGTTTCTGAATTACAGCAATATGGTCTATTCTCCTTTTGAAATGATTGATTATTTCTACAGCAAACAGGAGGAAAGCGGTGCCATCCGCAGTGATTACAGTGTGGAAACGGGAAAGCCTGTTTTTACGAAGGATAATCCTGAAGGTGTTGTGTCTCCTCTGTTTGCATACATAGAATTCGCTTTCTATCATAAAATCGGCAATAAGAAACGCCTGAAGGATGTGGTTCCTTTTTTGGAAAAATATTTTGAGTGGCTCAAGAATTCATTTCAGAAAGAAAACGGACTGTTTTCCGTTCCTGTTTCTGCGTGCAGAACGGGCAATACACCCAGAGAAAAGACAGTTTATCCTGTAGATTTCAATACTATGGTTGCCCTGAACGCTCTGTATTTTTCTTTTATAGGTGATGTGCTCAATGATAAGGAACTCAGTTTCAGATATAAGAGGCTTTACTTCTCTCTCAAAACCAGAATCAACAATATGATGTGGGATCCGGAAACAAAGTTTTACTATGATCTGGATGCAGATGAAAAAATCATACCTCTAAAAATCATAGGTGCGTACTGGACTCTGGTTGCAGAAATTCCCAATGACGAAAGAGCGGCCGAAATCATAACATACCTCAAAAATCCGGCAATTTTCGGTTCTGATAACCCGTTCCCGAGTGTGAGTATGGACAGTCCTTGTTTTAAGGAAAATGTTGAAGGTTATTGCGGTGCCGTAATTCCAATGAATACTTACGGTGTTATCAAAGGTCTGGAGAAGTACGGTGAATATGTGTTTGCTCGGGAATGTGCTATCAGACATCTGTACTTCATTCTTGATACACTTCAACCTGAAGATAACAAAATGGGTGATATCTGGGAGGCTTATCTGCCTACTAAAGAAGGATATCCCGCAAACGGAGGTATGGAAGGCTTCCCTGCAAAGAAATTTCTTCCTCAGGTTTGTCTGGTTTCCATTACTCTTATGATTGAAGATGTTATCGGTCTGGATGTTTCACTTCCGAGAAAAACTGTCAACTGGACTGTTCCCAGTCTTGAAGCAATGGGAATACAGAATCTTTCACTAAAACGAAATCTCATCACGATTCTCAGCAACAAAAATACAAGAGGATGGGAAATCAGATTGGAAAGTGAAAAGCTCTATTACTTCACAATAGAAATCATTGATGAAAACAAAAAGAAGACACTTCCGATTCCCAGCGGAAAGTGTTCCATGTTGATTGATAAGTTGTAAAAATGATTTTCTTTTTTCCTTTTGGCGGCGGAGGCGGTTTTTTCGGTCTCATTTTCTTTTTTATGATTCTCAGGCTGATTCTGCGTCTGCTCGGTTTCAGAAACGACAATCAGAATTATACTTACTATGAGTTTCATACCGATATTCCGCCTTCAGGTGCACCACAGTCAAAGGCTTCGCCAAAGGCTTATTCTACCCTCGGAGTCACTGAATCGGCAACTGATGATGAAATAAAAAAGGCATATAGAAAACTGACTTTGGAATACCATCCGGATACAATTTCAGGGAAGGGCCTCGGGCCTGAGTTCACAGAGTTTGCATCATCAAAATTCAGAGAAGTTCAGCAGGCTTACGAAGAAATCTGCAAGGAAAGAAATATTAAGTGAGGTACCTTTAAGTGAGCTTGATTCTTCCGCGCAGTGAGTGAGTCAGGGTTGTTCTGTCTGCGTATTCAAGATCTCCGCCAATAGGTAAACCTGAAGCAAGTCTTGTCAATATAAGTTCCGGTTTATTTTTCAAAAGATATCTGATATAAAGAGCTGTTGTATCACCTTCTTCCGTGGGATTTGTTGCAATGATTATTTCCTTGAATTGCCCTTCGTCTATTCTTTTCAGAAGAGAATCAAAACTGAGGTTTTCAGGACCGATTCCGTTTAGAGGATTGATTGCTCCGCCCAGAACATGAAAAAGTCCGTTGTATGCTCCGGAAGACAGTATTGTCACAACATCCTGAGGCTGTTCTACAATACATAGAAGGGATTTGTCTTTTGTTGCATCAGAACAAACGGGACAAGGTTCTGTTTCCGTGTATGAACCGCATATTGAACAAGATTTGACCTTGTCCTGTATTGTGGCAATGTTTTCTGCCAGAATTCTGTTGAATTCTTTCGGTGTTTTTATCAGTGAGTAGGCAATTCTGTTTGCACTTTTAGGTCCGATACCCTGCAATCTGGATAATGTTTTGGCAAGATTTTCGAGGGCTGTCATAGATTTAATCCTACTTCCTGTGCAAGTCTGCTTCTGATATTGTCAAAAGCATTGTTGACTGCCGATGCAATGAGAACTTCTAGCATTTCGGAATTGCCTTCCTTTACCAAAGACGGATCAATTTTAAGGCTCTCTATTTTCATTTCACCAGTAACAACGACTTCTATCTGGTTTCCCATCGCATAGCCTGTTGCTTTGATTCCCGGAAGCTTCTGTTTCATTTCAGCAGCCTGAGCTTTGATGTTTTCAAAATTTTTCATTATTTCAAGCGGATTGATCATTTTTCTTCATGCCCTCTGAAGATTGAAATAAAATCTTCAAAAATATTTTTTCCTTCTGTATCAAGTTCCTGCACATTTGAAATTTCAGATTCTTTCATTTTCTTTTCCTGCTCTTCCTGATACTGTTTGTTTCTTTCGTTTGCCAGTTTTTCCGAAAAAGAAATTATTACATTGACATCTTTTCCGACTGCAGTCCGGATGCCGGTTCTGATTTTATCGATATCTCTCAATGCTGCCTGATAGTAGAAATTGGAACCGAATTGAAGCATGATTCCGTGTTCCGTATTTTCAACATTTCCGACTCCCTGAGGAAGTACTTCTTTAAGTTTCTGTTCAGAGTAAAGCAGAGGAATACGCTCGGTATTTGCAGTCTGTTCAACAGACTTTTCAACAGGATGTTCAATGGGTTTTTCAACTGATGCAGGTTTGATTGTAGGAACATCTTTCATAGCCGGATTCAGGGGTGTGATTGTTCCGGTTATCAAATCGTTTTTAAGTCTTGCCAGCTGTTCCAGTACACTTGCATTATCTGCCGTGTATTTAAGTCTCCCGAGTTTTGCAACGGCAAGCTCCAGTTCAAATCTCGGATTGAGCGAATATCTGATGTTTCTATACAGATTGAGGAACATATCAAGTGCGTTTTCAATTTGGGCAACAGTGTATGCGTTCAGAATTTCATAAGGGAATGACAATGCCCGGCAACCGAGGATGTTTTCACTGGTAACTCCCTGTTTTATGAGAAGCAGGCTCCGGAAGTATTCGGTAAAATCCTTGACTGTCTGATCAATGCTTACACCTTTTTGCAAAAGATCCTGAATCTTTTCCACCGCTTCATTATTTCTGGAAGCCATAACGCTTTCAATTATTCCGTTGAGCCTGTCAGTACCGATTAAACCGAGTTTTTCACGGATTTTTGCGAGTGTGATTTTCCCGTCCGAAAAGCTGACTACCTGATCAAACAGGGTATATGCATCTCTCATTGAGCCTGTGGCTTCCTTTGCAATCCAGAACAGGGCATCATCATCTGCAGATACATTCATTTCATCAGCAGCCTGCTTTAAAAGTTCTTTGATTGTTTCAATGTTGAGAAGCCGGAAATTGAACTGCTGACAGCGGCTCCTGATGGTTGCGGGTACTTTTTGGGTTTCCGTTGTTGCAAATATGAACACGACATACTCGGGAGGTTCTTCAATTGTTTTGAGAAGCGCATTGAAAGCACTCTGCGACAGCATATGGACTTCGTCTATGATGTAGATTTTATATCTTGAAGATACCGGAGGGAAGAGAACCTCTTCTTTTATTACTCTTACATCATTTACACCGGTATTGCTTGCTCCGTCTATTTCAATTACATCAAGGTTGTTGCCTTTTGCTATTCCTTTACAGTTTTCACATTCCGAACAAGGGTTTGAAGTGGGACCTTTTTCACAGTTCAATGCCTTTGCAAGCAATCTTGCACAGGTTGTCTTTCCTACACCGCGGGGGCCGCTGAAGAGGTATGCATGGGCGATTCTTCCCTGATCTATTGCGTTCTTCAGGGTTGAAACTACAAATTCCTGACCTGCGAGACTGTCAAATTGCTGAGGTCTTTTTCTTGTTGCCGTTACTTCAAATGCCATACACATAATATAGCACATAAAGTGCGGATTTGAATATAATGGCTTTATTATGATAAAAGCTGTTTTTCTGGATTTTGACTGGACGATTTATTCTCATAGAACAAACCGGATAGTTCCTTCTGCAATTGAGGCTCTTAACCTGCTTCATGACAAAGGTGTAAAGCTGTTTCTCGCAACGGGGAGGGGAAAAAGTGAAATGCAGATGGTCCCCGAATACAAAAGAATACCTTTTGACGGTTATGTAACACTGAACGGTCAGATTTGTCTTGATGAAAAAGAAAACAAACTGACAGGTCATCCTATAGCAGGAAAACTGCTGGATGAAATCCTGAAGATTTACAAAAGCCGTGAAATGTCTGTTGTTCTGGTAACCGAAGACAGCACAATGATTAATTTCGAAAATGAGCTGATGATAGAAGCCCACAGAGATATCTCTTACATAGCTCATCCTGTGAAGGAATACAGAGGAGAGTCTGTCTATCTGGCTGTTTCGTATATTCTCGAAAAAGAGGAAACAGAGTTTAAGAAACGCCTTGGACCATGTGAATTCAAGAGGTGGGGCAGGCTGGGAGTTGATATTATACCCCAAGGAATAGACAAGGTTTCCGGTATAAAGTTTTTTCTTGAAAAATTCGGGATTGACAGCTCTGAATGTATGGTTTTCGGAGATTCCTTCAATGATGTCGAGATGATGAAATATGCCGGTATAGGAGTAGCTATGGGTAATGCCGAAGAAGCTACGAAATCGGAGGCTGATTACATTACTTCAGACATAGATGATGACGGTATTTTCAATGCGTTGAAGCACTTTGGTATGATTTAAGTTGCTTTAATCCTTGATTTTAATTTATTATTATTACGCGAGTCTTCGCGAAATCGGATTTCAATCGTCAGAGACGATAAAAAAGGAGAAAAAAATGAAGAAAACTTTAGTACTTCTTCTTGTTGCTCTTTGTGCATTCTGTGCTTTTGCAAACGGTGCTGAAGAGCAGGTTGGTGGTGGAGAACTTATTATCTATTCTCCAAACTCAGATAAGCTTCTTGAAGCTGCAGATGTATTTGCAGAAAAGTACGGTGTTGATGTTCAGGTTCTCTCAATGGGAACAGGTGAATGTCTTGAAAGAATCGTAAACGAAGCCGGCAATCCTCAGGCTGACCTGATGTACGGTGGAGTAAACTTTGCAAACGGTAATAAGTATAAGGACTACTTTGAACAGTACACAGCAAAGAACGACAACAAGCTTCCTAAAGCATATCAGTGCCAGAACGGTTGTGTTACAAAGTACTGTCTTGACGGTTCAGGCTGTCTTATCGTAAACAAAGAAGTTTGTAAGAAACTCGGTGTAGATCCTGATTCAATCAAGGGCTATGCAGATCTTCTCAAGCCGGAACTCAAGGGTCACATTGCTATGGGTAACCCTGCTGCTTCTTCATCTGCTTGGGCAGAACTCACAAACATGCTTGCTGTTATGGGAAAGAAACCTTATGACGAAAAAGCTTGGGAATATGTTGAAAAGTTCGTAAAGCAGCTCAACGGCACAATCCTTTCTTCTTCTTCAGCAATCTACAAGGGAACAAACAACGGCGAATATGCAGTTGGTGTTTCTTACGAAGATCCTTGTGTAGGTCTTCTTGTTGACGGTGCTACAGGCATTAATGTTGTATATCCTGCAGAAGGTGCTGTATGGCTTCCTGCCGGTGCTGCAATCATCAAGGGTGCAAAGAACATGGACAATGCAAAGCTCTTCCTCGACTGGCTCATTTCAGACGAAGGACAGCAGGAAGTTGCAAAGTCAACAGCTCGTCCTGTAAATCCTAAGATTGAGAACACAGCTAAGGAATTCATTCCGTTCTCAAAGATCAAAGTTGCTTACGAAGATTATGACCTCTGTGCAAACAACAAGGATGCTTGGTGCGCAAGATGGAACGAAATCGTTGCAAAGAGCAACTGATTGTTTAAAAGATGAGGTTAGAAAACAATGAGTGTTAATATCAAAATCAAAGATGCTGTAAAGAAATACGGCAACAACACTATTATTTCTGACTTATCACTGGATATTAAGGAGGGTGAATTTTTCACCCTCCTTGGTCCGTCCGGATGTGGTAAGACAACATTACTCAGAATGATTGCAGGATTCAACTCAATTGAAGGTGGAGATTTTTTCTTCAACGATACAAGAATCAATGATATGAATCCGGCTGCAAGAAATATCGGTATGGTTTTCCAGAACTATGCAATTTTTCCGAATATGACAGTAGAAAAAAATGTTGCATTCGGTTTGAAGAACAGAAAACTTCCTCCTCAGGAAATTCTTGAGAAAACCGACAAGTTCTTGAAGCTTATGAAGATTGAGGAATACCGCGATCGTATGCCTGAAAGGTTGTCCGGTGGACAGCAGCAGAGAGTTGCTCTTGCCCGTGCATTGGCAATTACACCTGATGTTCTTTTAATGGATGAACCGCTTTCAAATCTTGATGCAAAACTCAGAGTTGAAATGAGAACGGTTATCAAGGAAATTCAGAACAGTATCGGCATTACCTGTGTTTATGTTACACATGATCAGGAAGAAGCTATGGCTGTTTCCGACAGAATTGCCGTTATGAATGCCGGAGATATTCAGCAGATCGGTACACCTAAAATGCTTTATCAGCGTCCTGCCAATCTGTTTGTATCGACATTCATCGGCAGAACAAATGTAATCAAGTCCAAGATGGTTGTTGAGGATGACAAGACATATATTGTTCTTCCGGGTGACTGCAAGATTGAGGTTAAGAATATTATCGCCAAAGAAGCTAAGAACAGACCTGTTATTGCTTCTATCAGACCTGAAGAATTTGTAGTTGATCCTAAGTCCAAAACGGGACTTACCGCTGTTATTGATGATGCTGTTTTCCTTGGTCTCAATACTCACTATCGTGTTCATTTTGCAGATGGTTCCAAAGCAGAGATTATTCAGGAATCACAGATAGATTCCATTATTCCTAAAGGAAAAGAGGTTAAACTCAAAGTCAAAACAGAAAAGATCAACATTTTTGATAAAGACGGAAAAAAGAACCTTGTTGAAGGTGTTGTCAACGATTTGGATTTATATAGGACTAAGAAATAATGCAGAGTACATCAACTAAAAAGAACAGAGATGTCTGGAAGCTTGTTTCACTCTGTGTTCTGGTTACATACGGACTCTTTCTGCTGTTCCCTCTGTTTAAGCTTTTCAAGGCTGCGGTTATTGTAAACGGCCAGTTTTCACTGAAAAGCTTCAAGGATTTTTTCTCAAAGAGTTACTATGTCGAAACAATTTTCAACTCTCTGAAAGTTTCAGTTACAACGACGCTGATTTCGTTGGTAATAGGTATTCCGTTGGCATACTTCTATCAGATGTATGAACTAAAGGGCAAGTCTGTACTTCAGGTGCTGATTATCCTGTGTTCAATGAGTGCTCCTTTCATCGGTGCTTATTCTTGGATTGTTCTTCTTGGAAGAAACGGCTTTATCACAAAACTGCTTGCTTATATAGGAATCAATGTCGGAAGTATTTACGGTTTCAAGGGTATCGTACTTGTTCTCTCACTACAGCTTTTTCCTCTTGTCTTCCTCTATCTCTGCGGAGCTTTGAAGAATGTTGACAATTCTCTTTTGGAAGCTTCTGAAAATATGGGTTGCAGCGGAGCAAAGCGTTTCTTCAATATTGTAATTCCGCTGTGTATGCCTACAATCATTGCAGCAACATTGCTTGTTTTCATGAGAGCATTTGCAGACTTCGGTACTCCTCTGCTTATAGGTGAAGGTTATCAGACATTCCCTGTAATCATTTACAATGCATATTTTGCGGAAACCGGTTCAGACCACAGCTTCGGTGCTGCCGTTTCCGTAATTGCAATCTTCATTACAGGTGCAATCTTCCTGATTCAGAATTACATCAACAACCGCCATCGTTTTACAATGAATGCCCTTCATTCAATTGAAAGAAAAGAAGTTCACGGCATCAAGGCTTTTCTGATGAATTTCTACAGCTGGTTCATAGTTCTTCTTTCATTTATGCCTCAGGTGTATGTAATTTATTCTTCATTCCAGAATACAAGCGGAAAGCTGTTTACCAAAGGTTATTCCCTTAAGAGTTACAAGTTTGCATTCAGCCATCTGAAAAAGGCAATTCCGAATACATTCCTTATCGGTATTGCTGCTTTGGCTATTGTAGTTGTTCTTGCCATTCTCATAGCCTACCTTGTAGTAAGAAGAAAGAATGCGGCAAACAGTGTAATCGATACACTTTCAATGATTCCGTATATCATTCCCGGTTCTGTTGTAGGAATTGCTCTCGTTCTTGCATTCAGTAAGGGTTTCCTTCCTTTGACGGGTACTGCAACCATTATGATTATTGCTCTCGTCATCAGAAGAATTCCGTACACAATCAGAAGTTCTGTTGCGGTATTGCAGCAGATTCCTATGTCTATTGAAGAAGCTTCAATCAGCTTGGGTGCCTCAAAGATGAAGACATTCTTCAGTATTACCGTTCCTATGATGGGTAACGGTATTATGTCAGGTGCTATTCTGTCTTGGGTTACGATTATTACAGAACTTTCAACTGCAATTATTCTGTACAATCTCAAGACTGTAACACTTACTCTTGCTGTTTACACTTATGTAAGCCGCGGTAACTACGGTTATGCTGCAGCTTATGCAACAATTCTTACTGTAACCACAATCCTGTCTTTGTTGATTTACATGAAAGTAACGGGAAATAAGGAAGTTGCGCTTTAATGAAAAAGGCATTGTATGTTTTTGCAGTATTCTGTGCATTCACGGCAGTTGTTGCTGCTGTGGATGTTCAGGCAATAGGGCCCGATAATTCTTTTATCGGGCTTGCTCATATTAACGGGTATGTAAGGGATCTTTTACTTTTCAACAACATTTTCTATGCTATGTCGGAAATTCTGGGATATGTTGCCATTGCAGTTATGGTCTGTTTTGCAGTCTTTGGAGCAATACAGTTTTTGAAGAGAAAAAGGTTGTTATCCGTTGATTATGAGATTCTCTGCATGGGAATTTTATACTTGTGTCTTATTGCACTGTATGTTTTCTTTGATAAGGTAATTATTGTAAATTTCAGTCCTTGTCTTTTTTCAGGTGAGCTAAAAGCATCTTATCCTTCTTCACACACAATGGAGGCTATTGTCGTTTTCGGTTCTGCTGCAGTTTTTGCATCCGGTAAAAAGAACTCTTTTGTTAAGATTTCTGCTTTGTTGCTTGCCGGTCTGACTGTAGTATTCAGAATGTTGAGCGGTGTTCATTGGTTTTCCGATATCATCGGAGGTCTGCTGTTGGGCGCTTCTTTACTTTTTATGTTTAAAGGTCTGCTTAACATGGAGAAAAAACAATGAAAAAAACAATCTGTCTTCTTCTTTTGGCTATAATCTGTTTTTCTCTTTTTGCTGAGGATGTAAGTGTTTCAATTGAAGCAAATGTTGCTTATCCGCAGTCATGGGTAGCTCTTTCCACTGAAGAGAGAAATCTGAAACTCATAAATATTCTGACCGGTATTTCCACTCAAAAGGGTGTGCAGTATATTTCCAGAATGGCCGGGTACAAGCCAAAGACTTTGCTTGAAGAATCTTACTGTATCAGCAACCTTGAAAAACCGAAATCAAGAATAGATGATCCTGTATTTACGGAAGTTCCGGAGGTTTTTTCTTTATTTGCTTATCAGAAAGACAACAGATTCGGTTCAAATACTTTTACTGTAGATTATGTTATTTCAGAGAACAGCATCAAACTCTCAATAGTCAACCATACGGCCATGAAGTTTGCCGGTTATACCTGCGTTAAACCGGAAAAACTGACAATGACTCTTGAAGTCATCCAGAATGAAAAAGATATGACTGTAAAGGGATATGCTTTTGCACCGGATCAGAAAGCCAAAATCAATCTGCTTGTCTATACGGTAGAGATTGACAGTTCTTTTGAAAGAAGAATTACTGCTTTGAAGAATTGGTTTATAGACCAATTGTCTGTTTTCTGATATATTCATTTTGCAAGTTGCTCTTATTTGATTGGAGAGATGTCCGAGCGGTCGAAGGTGCACGATTGGAAGTCGTGTAAGGTCAAAAGCCTTCCCGGGTTCGAATCCCGGTCTCTCCGAAAAGAAAAAAACAAAGGGACTGTCGCAGTGACAGTCCCTTTTGTTGTGTTTTAAGGCTTAACAACTACCTAAATGCAGTGCAGATTGCGGTTTTTGAAAATTACCACTGCATATCAGAATTTAATCTGATCGCCTTTTCCTTTTCTCTGCCAATCTTTGAAGATTGCAACGGCGGTAAAGAATGCATCACCGGATGAGTTGAGTGCAGTTTCAAAAGAATCCTGAATAACACCTATCATAAATCCGATACCAACTATCTTCCATGAAATATCATCTCCGATTCCGAAGATTGAGCATGCAAGAGGAATCAACATCAATGAACCGCCTGCAACACCTGATGTTCCGCAAGCAGCAAGAGCTGAAATAACAGAAAGTACAATCATCAAAGGAAGTCCTACTGGGATTCCGAGAGTATGTACTGTTGCCAGTGTCATAATTGTAATAACTACTGCAGCACCGTCCATATTGATGATTGAACCCAGCGGAATGGTAACAGAATACACATCTTTATCAAGATTCAATTCTTCGCAAAGCTCCATATTCATAGGAATATTTGCAGCACTTGAACGGGTGAAGAAAGCGGTAATTGCCGACTTTTTCAAACATCTGGCAAGCAGAGGGTAGGTATTTCTCTTAAGAAGAATAGAACCGAGAACAGGGTTGATTACACAAGATGTGAAAAGCATTGTAGCTACCAGTTCAAGAATCAGAAGTCCGTAGTTGGCAAAAATTTCCGTACCGCTTGTGGAGACATTTTCATAGCAGATTCCGAATACTCCGAACGGAGCAAACTGAATAACCCATGCAATTGCCTTGCTTATTCCGTCTGAAAGGTCCTGAAGAACTGCTTTTGTTTTTTCTCCGGATGGTTTAAGTGCAAGTCCGAAGATACAAGACCAGAAAAGAATGGAGATGTAATTACCTTCTACAATTGCTTTTAACGGATTTGTGAAAATGCTCATAACAAAGTTTACAAGTACTGTTCCGAGTGAATTCGGTGCGCCGGAATAATTATCTGTGCTTCCCGGGAACTTTAAAGTCAGAGGGAAAACAATGGACACCAAAACAGCAAAGATTGCAGCAATCAAAGTTGTAAGCATATAGAGAATCATAATGTCTCTGATTACTTTTCCTTCAATATGTTTACTTTGGGCAATTGATGCAATGATGAGAATAAAGATGAGAATCGGAGCCAATGCTTTGAGTCCGCCAATGAAAATGCTTCCCAAGAGCATAACTATCTTCAAATCTTTTATCAACAAACCGAGAATTGCACCTAATACAAGTCCGATTGCAATTCTGAGAATCAAAGGTACTTTTACATACGATTTAACAATATTCATAAAGAATTCCTCCTTTTTACTTAAATTTTTTCGTCAGCATTTGTTCCTGTATCTGTGTTTGCAAAGAACTTGAAGTAAACTGCAATGCAGACAAGGATAAGAACCAAGGACGAAATGATTACTTCAATATTGCCGGCCTTGATTTCACTTGATAGTCCTCCGATTTCAACGATGATGATGAGAACCGGAGTAATGTATTTTACGAAAACGGAATAAATTTTTGCAAGTTTATCACTTATGAGAGTTCCGTCAGCTCTCATTTCCTTAATCATATTTTCAGGTTTGATAATCCATCCTGCAACAATGCAGGCACAGAGTGCACAGATTGGCATAAGAACAGTATTTGTTACTTCGTCAAAGAATGTTAACCAGTCAAGTCCGAAGAGGGCAGGTGATGATTCTTCGAGAATTCCTACATGACCAAGAGAGATACCCACAGGAATTGAAATTACAAAACACAAAAGGCTGACAACTGTGATGGCTTTCTTTCTGTCTGCACGGAATTTCTGAAGAACAAACTGTGTGCATACTTCGTACAGGGACATAATTGAAGTAAGAGCTGCAATTGTAACCATTGTAAAGAAGAAAAAGGAGACAATCATTCCGATTGTGCCCATGGATTCAAATACTTCAGGCAGTATGATGTACATTAAAGCAACACCCTTTGATCCGTCCAGAAGCTGAGGATTGAAGTGTGCCACTGCCGGGAAAATTGCAAGACCCGCAAGGAGGGCTGCAAGTGTATCAAAGATACAGATCATTCCGGTAGATTTTACAAGGTTTATTTCCGCTCCGCAGTATGAGCCGTATGTAATCATAATTCCCATTCCGAGAGATAATGACCAGAATGCCTGACCCATTGCAAGCATAATTGTTCCGAAAGTAAGTTTGGAAAAATCAGGCTTGAGGTAGAAAGAAAGACCCTCACTTACACCATCGCCGAGGCAGAGAGAGTAAACAACAATTCCCACAAGGATGATAAACAGTGCCGGCATAAGAATTTTGGATAGTTTTTCAATTCCGTCTTCTACTCCGCAGGCAATTATTGCAAGTGACAATGATACAAAAACAGCTGTATAAAGAATTACTTCACCGGCATTTACGGAGAATGTTCCCACAATTCCGCTGTTTCCGGAAAATGAATTCATTGCGTACTTTACTGTCCAGCCGCCCAACACACAGTAGTAACATGTAATAAAGAACGGAATCAGAACGGCCAAAACGCCGAACCATCCGAGTTTTCTGTCAATAGCCTTATATGCTGTTACAGGATTTGCGTGTACCCTTTTTCCGATATGCATTTCTGTAATCATGGCAATGCATCCGAGAACAATAACACAAGCTAAATATACTAGAACGAATGCGGAGCCGCCGCCCTTTGCACATTTGTAAGGAAATGCCCAAAGATTTCCAAGCCCTACGGCAGAACCGGCTGCAGCCATAATAAAACCGAAAGAGCTGGCAAATCCGACTTTTTTCTTGTTTTCCATAAAACAACCTCTTGAATAAAATAAGCACCGCTTCAAATTTTAACAATTATAGGCTTATTCCAGCAACAGTTATCTTATCCAATACTTGAAGAATAATGACTATTATGGTATTTTTAAGCCTCCGGAGACAGATTCCAGGCTGTTTGCAGCCACCCAACCCCGCCAGGACAGGAATGTAGCAACGGTAAGTGGATTGCAGGAGAGACCTGGGTGATTTGTCTCCGGTCTTTTTGTAAGGTATATTAAGATATGGGAAATAAAGAACATTTTGCAAATGAAAAGGTTGATCTGGCATATCGCAAGTATGTTGAAGATCATTTTAACAACGGAATCAAAGCGGACATAAAAACTACCATAGGAGTGTTATTCGGTTCAATTCTGATTGCTGCCAATATGAAACTTTTTCTTCGTTCCGGAAATATGATTCCGGCCGGTTTCTCAGGCGTGGCGGTTCTGATTCAGGAAATAGGTAATACATTCTTCGGTTTGGAGATTCCTTTCACTCCGCTTTCCCTGATGCTGAATGTATTTCCTGCTTATCTTTGTTATAAGACAGTCGGTAAACGATTTACTCTTTTCAGTTGTATTGCGGTTGTACTGGTTGCCCTGATGACGGACTTCATTCCTAAGGCAACTCTGTCCGAAGACAGGTTGCTGATAGCAATCTTCGGTGGAATTGTATCCGGCTTCGGGTCGTTGCTTATTCTGAACAGCGGGGCCTGTTCCGGGGGAACGGATTTTCTTTCAATGCATTTTTCCGTGAAAAAGGGTATCAACACATTCAATACCGTTTTTGCCTGTAACTGTGTTCTTATTTTGATTTCCGGAATATTGTTTGGAATGGAAAGTGCGTTGTACACCGTCATTTACCAATTTGTATGTACAAAAACGGTAAATTTCCTCTATCAGCGGTTTTCTAAGAAAACACTGTTCATTGTTACGGAAAAACCCCGTGAAGTTGCCGATATAATTATGGAAACAACCAATCATACCTGCACAATTCTCAATTCTGCAGTAGGCAGTTACACCGGCAAACATACTCATATTGTTTATACCATAATAGGTGCAGGAGAAACGGATACTGTCAGAAAGTTAATCAAGGGAACTGACCCCGGTTGTTTTATCAACACTCTAAATTCAGATGCAGTAACAGGATTGTTCTATCAGCGTCCGATTGCTTGACAAATATCTTCTCACTGGGTATATTCAAAAAGCTAATGGAGAGCTGTCCGAGAGGTCGAAGGAGGCGGTCTTGAAAACCGTTGAGGTGCAAGCCTCCGGGGGTTCGAATCCCTCGCTCTCCGTTTTTTATCTCAGCAGAGATAAATTGGAGCGGTGGCCGAGCGGCCGAAGGCGCTTCCCTGCTAAGGAAGTATACTGGTAACGGTATCCCGGGTTCAAATCCCGGCCACTCCGAATCTTCTTAGGAATTCATTCCAAAAAACACATTACGGAAGTGCTGCCTCCACGGTAGCTCTTTTCCGTAATTTCCACTGCTCTGCTTGAAGGATTCTGCTGGGTTTTCCGTTTGCAGTCCTGCATATAGAAGTAGTAAAAACAATGTATTTGGGTATTTTGTATGTATCCAATACTTTTGTGAGGATTTGTCTGATTGTCTGAACGGAAAGCTCAGATTGTTCTTCTTTTACAATATTAAGACAAGCAGCCGTTCCTGTTATCTTATCAGGTACTCCGAAGCAGATACATTCCTCAACTCCGGCGATTTGAGCAACTGCTTGTTCAATTTCCGCAGGATTTACCTTCAGACCGCCGATATTGATTGTATCGTCCTTTCTCCCGGTAATATACAAGTATCCTTCGTCGTCAAAATAACCAAAATCACTTGTAATGACATAACTGTCAGAAAAAGATTGTTCAGTTGCTTCTTTGTTGTTCCAATAACCGGAAAAATTCATATCACTTTTTACGGCAACGGTACCGGTACAATGCTTTTCAACAGGATGCAAGTATTCGTCCAAAATAATGACTCTGACACCTTCGGATACTTTTCCTGCACAATTTGGATTTTTTTCTTCTCTGTTAAGGCAGATCTTTGTATTGCAACCTGTTTCGGATGAGGCATAGGAAAAGATTATTTCCGTGTTCGGAAGAGCGTTGAGAATAAAATCCATTTGTTGTTTGTTCAAAGATGCAGAACCAATGGAAATGAATTTAAGTCTGTCAATAAAATCTTTGAAAAAATCAGGCGCAAGTTTCTCTATTACGGTAATTCCTGAAGGTGGAGTATATAGGGAGCTAACACTGTATTTCTTCATCATTTCATGAATCATAGGAAGTTTTGTCAGACCATCAACGAATATGCAAGTTCCTCCAAAAAAATTTACGGCATACAGTTTCCAAAGCGGTGCAGCGTGGTTCAAGGGGACAAAAGACAAATCTACGGAAGAACTGTTAAGATTGAACATCTTTTGCCTGTTCAGACAATTTGCTGTAATACTTTTGTGTGACCAGATTGCACCTTTGGGCATTCCTGTTGTTCCGGATGTAAACATAATGTTTGCAAAACTGTTTTCTTCAGGAAAAGAAACACTGCAAAGAGGGCAGCTTGAAATACAGTTTTCCAAACAATCTAACCGGAGGGATACTTCTACTTCTTTGTTGTCATTATCCGAAATAAGACATTTTGCCTGAATTTGTTTGCAGACTTTTGTTTCTGTATCGATATCAGAAGCAATATCAATCGGAACAAATACAGCATGGCAAAGCCAGGCGGCATAACATGAAATTACAAACCATTTTGAATACACGGATTTTACTGCAATCCTGTCGCCGGCTCCGATTCCGTATTGTAGGAAACAGGAACAAAGCCTTGATGAATACAGCCATAAATCACCGTAAGTAATACTGTTTTTTTCAAAAATGACAGCTTGTTTATCAGGATACTTCTTGGAATATTCAAACAGATTTTCAAGTAATGATTTCATAAAAGTTTTGCTCTGACAGTACTGATTATGGCTTCAAGAGAATTGAATTTCTCGGGTATAAGCTCGGACATAGAAAAAGTAATATCAAATTCTTCTGACAAATCCGAAACAATCTGTACTAAAGAAAGAGAATTGATGATTTTTTCATCAATGAGATTTGAAGCCTTTTCAAAATCTGTTCCGGGAACGGCCTCCTGCAATATCTTCAAGATTTTGTCTCTCATTTTTACCTCAGAAATTAAAATAGATGAAAGGATTATATCCGCTACTGATTACATAGGAAACAGAAGCGACAAAACAGAGTAAAAGCCCCAAACATTTAACACTGTTCCAAATACGATTCGCAACAACTGTTTCATTGAATTTTCTGTTCAGAAACGGAATAACCGGTAAAGAAAAAATCAAACCGGCAATCAAAACCACGGCATATTGTCTTAACCAATAACCTGTTGCAGCATCGTAAAAAGAATTACCTGACAGGCAGAACATATCAAGATAATACAATGCAGCATATTTTCCTGCCTTGGATGTAAAAAGAACAGAACTCAATATTATTACAAGAATGGTTTTTATATGGCAAAAAACTTTTGTAGGCTTAGTATCGATTTCAGAAATGATGACAATTAGCTGAACCAAACCCCACATTACAAAGGTCCAGTTTGCGCCATGCCAAAGTCCGGTGGCCATCCAAACAACAGAAAGGACAAAGGCCGATGAAATCATAGAAGCGTCTTTCCTGTTCATCTTTTTTGAAAGAGTTTTTCTTATTTTCAATGCCGGCCCTATGCTCAAAGGGTAATACAGATAATCTCTGAACCATTCGCCTAATGAGATGTGCCATCTTCTCCAGTATTCTGTGATGGATTTGGATACAAAAGGGTAATTAAAGTTTTCATTGAATTCAAAACCAAAAACCTTTCCCAGTCCTATAGCCATGTCGGAATAACCCGAAAAATCAAAATAAATCTGTAAAACCGATGCAACTGCCCCTGCCCATGCCAAAATTGCAGAATGTGGGGTAAAATCAAATGCAAGTGATGTTACCTGAGCAAGCTGATTTGCCAAAAGGACTTTTTTTGATAATCCTATTGCAAAGCGGTACAGACCTTCACTGAATTTTTCAAAACTGTGTTTTCTGTGATTCAGCTGTTGAGAGACCGTGGAATATCTTACTATCGGACCGGCAATCAGCTGTGGAAAAAATGATATATAAAGACCCACATTTATAAGTTTTGTCTGTTCTTCAGAATAACCGCCTCTGTATATATCAACTATGTAAGATATTGCCTGAAATGTATAAAACGAAATGCCTAAAGGTAATGTAATTGAAATTCTGCCGCCGGATATCCAGCTTAAATATTTGAACACAAAAAGTATTGCAATATTCAGAATACAGCCGATTGCCAGAAGCATTTTCTTTTTTTGTTGTTCATTATTCTTTATAAGTAATTTTCCTATGGTGTAGTTAATAAGAATTGAGCCGGCAATTATAAAAAAGAAGTATTTCCGTTCCCATGAATAAAAGTATAGAGAACTGATTAAAAGCCAAATATTTGCAACTGTCAGATTATTTTTGGAAAGTCTTAGAATTACAAAGTAGGCTGCACATACTACAGGAAAGAAGAAGAAAAGAAAACTGTTGCTGGAAAAAACCATTTTAACCTACCTGTAAATAAAAGCCATATTTGAAGAAAATTCGCTTGTTCCGTAAATCATTACAACTGTATCAGGTTTTGTTTCTTCAATGTATGCGCTCAGTTCTTTATACTCTCTGAGATCAATGATATCCAGATATTCGATGTCATTTGTCAGAAACGGTGTCATTACATTTGCTATTGATGTTTTCAATACCAATAGGCGTTTTCCGTTATTAACCAAATTGTTATGTACTTTAATCAGAGGTTTGTTTCCGTAAGCGTACAGATTGTATTTTGTAGTATCGTAAAATGTTTTACTTTCCAATACTCCATAGTCAAAAAAACTTTGTTCGATGGGTCCTCTTTGTATGTAATCTTTTGTTGGAATTTCAACTGTAATATCCGACTTGTAAAGAGGTACGAGCACAGGCAGGATTTCCGGCTCACAATATATGTGTGAAACTTTCTGCCCCAGACTTCCGAGCATCAGAATGTCTTCAGATACATTGTAATTTTTCAAGTCAAAAACGGATGTATCGATTTGGTATCCGTATTTTTCATTCAGAGACAGTGCCAAGACTTTACTCGCCTGCAGCCCGGATTGAGGTAGCCAGTGATGATCTGTCTTGAAAAAGAAACTCAATCGCCGGTCATTGACCTCCGGATAGCTGTCCATAAAACTTACAACATCAACACCGGCTTTTTCCAATTCTGTTCTTATTTGTTTTTCATACTCTTCCGTGTAATCTTTATACACACCTTTGTATGATGCAAATGCAGGGTCATGTGTCTCCATTTTATGCGGCAGTTCAAAATATATGAAATTGATGCCCTGTTCTTTCAGTTTTTCAGATAAATTAATTACTGCAGTAATATTCTGATTGATGTCATATTCTTCCATAATCAGTGAAAGATAACCGTCAGATAAAGAAACAACAACATCATCAAAATAATCCGGTACGGTTTTGGTTCCCGTAAGTGAAGTTGACGCATTCTTTCCTGTTGCTTTATCAATAGACTTATTCAGCAAAACAGAATTCAAAAAAATTGATGTCTTCCTAAAATAATGGGGTATGAGAGAATCTAAATTGCATTTAATAAAAGATGAAAAAACAGCTTTAGGACCTGATTCTGAATCTGTCAAAGGAACATAAAAAACTTCAAATGCTAACAATGAGATTGTCAGAAAAACAATTAAAGCAAAAATTTTTTTCATCTGTTTTTGAGGTACTTTCAAAATTCCTTTTTAATTCTCAGGCGTTATTTGAACCTGCTAAACGATAGTGTGAAGAGCTTTAAAATACGACAGTATTTCTCAGTTTTCACACTACATTTATCGAATCCAAATTTACACCTGATTTATTAAAGTTCGTTTTGCAAGTTGCTCTACAAATTAAGCCACCGACAGTATCAGTGGCTTAAAAATCATTTGTCTTTTTTTAGGTATAATTAATTTCTAAACGGCATAACATATACGGACATACCGTCTTCCAAAAGTGTATCCGGGGTAACCGGTACAGGCGTGCCTCCGACTACATTATAGAAACAAATAGGAATTAACGATGAGCCAGCTCTTGCTCCTCTATCAAGAATGACACCGGTACACATATCTGCACAACTGCAAAGAGTTCCGCTAAGTCCGCATACTGTGGTTTTTAATCCGTTCAAATCTCCGAAAGTTTTATATTTGCCGCGGTCAAATGTAATGGAATGGATCTTTGTTACCGGACATTCATCAGAATCATAACCTTCCATGCCGGGGAGCTTTCCACCACTACAATAGAGGAAATTTATTGTCTCTTTGAAACTGCTTTCGTCAACATCTGCGTTACAAGCAACATAAAGACCAAGAACAAGGAGAACCAAAAGTACTGCAACTATAATTTTTTTCATATTTCAATTCCTCCTTTATCAGAATATGTATGACACACCCAACTTAGTGTTGACATTATAATTTGAATAGTTGACATCATCCTTCTTTGAGAATGAGAACAATCCTTCAACTGAAGCAAATGCCTTGACAGAATCTGTCATATTGAATGAAGCGCCCAATTCAAGTCCGAACGGGAAATTTACACTGCTTTTCTTATTTCTGAGCTGTATTAAAGCACCGGCTTTGAGATCAGCAAAAGCATCTACCTTCTCGCCTAAATCCAAAGAATAACCGCCTTTTACAAGGAACATTAAATCCTTGCTTGTTGACTCATTTTCATACCAGTTGTTTTTGTATTCAAAATCAAATCCTACAACTGCATTACAATCTAACTTGTTTTCATAGCCCAAAACGGCACCGTATGAATAGGTTGCCTTTTCAGCTTCATCGTCCTTTAATGATGATGTTTTACTATGGAATGCATAAGGAATTGCAGATAAACTCAAAGCCTGTTCTGCAAATACAAATCCTACGGCAGAAATGAATAATAGAGAAATTACCAATAATTTTTTCATTCTCCCACCTCCATATAAATTTTTCTTATTCTAATCCTTAACTGGGGGGGGGGTGTCAACGGCGCGCATTGAATCACGTTAAATCTAACCGAAAAAAATGCTGTGAATCACGTAAAAATCTAACCCAAATAAATCTGGCACAATAGTGTCGGAGAAAAAAATGGGGTTAACATTGAAAGAAAAGAAGGCAGTAACAACTGAAAT
>JAZLEZ010000046.1:0-5543 GCA_045615505.1 Sphaerochaetaceae bacterium
GCCCAAAATTCATCATATCCAGAAAGAAAACGGAAAAAATCGGAACAAGACATATAACACTGATGAAAAATCTGTTATTGTAAATTTATGCAGCCGATTTTGAATATTCATTCAACAAAAATTGCATTTTGAAATTGGCTCTTATAGATTGTTATTTTCCAGATTATCCAGATCGTCATATTTTTTATTGCAACAATGTTGCATAACTGATAGCATACTTGAAAATTGCAACAAAAATACAACAAGAGGTGTTATGTGAAAGGTGAAAGAGTTGCACAACTTGAGCTAATTCTCAAATCTCATCCGGAAGGACTCCGAAAGTCTGATATTGCCAGAAGGATAGGAGTTCACAGATCTACAATCGGCAGATACATAAATGATCTTAAACAGTACAGTGATGTCTATGAAGAAAACAGCCTTGTGAAAATCAACAGCAAAAATTCCGAAGAAAAACTTGACCTGAGTGTTTATGAAAGTCTTGCACTGAATATGGGTGCAGAGATGTTGCTGAACAACTCAGAATTTCAGAGCCATCATCTTGCATCCGGACTCAGAAAAATTGCAATGCATATGAATGCCTATGCTCCGGAGATTTCTAAGAACATTGTTGCCATAGCAGAAGAAGCTGAAAAAAGATCTACTTTTGAAAAAAGAGGACAACAGTACAATGCAGTTCTTGAAGTTCTTATAGATGCTTGGATAACGGGACGCATGGTAAAGATTAAGCACAGCCAGAATGACATAAGTGAAGAAACAGAACTTGCACCCTATTTTATAGGTTTTGTGGACAGCGAGAACGGAAGAAATCCTATAAGCGTAACGGGAAGACTGAGACACACAACGGAAATAATCACACTGAATATTAGCAGGATACTTGATGTTGAACTTCTGAACGAAACCTACACGATACCGGATAATCTGAAAGCATTCAGAAAAAACGATGAAATATCATCTGTATCCAATGTCATAGATTCAATTCCTCTCACATTGATTGTAAAAGAGAAATCTGCTTTGAATGCATTCAGAATACTTGCTCACAGTGAAATTAAAACAGAAACATTGCCGGACGGGAAAATCAAATGCTTTTTTGAAGCGGAGAACTCAATCGAGCTGTTTTTGAGAATAGTACAGTGCTTTGATTCCGTGGAAGTCGTCGGACCTGAAAAATTCAGAAACAGAATAGTCAGAACATTAAAACAGATTCTTGCGATATACGAATAGTTTGTTTGACTAACCTGCAAAGTTTTATTATCTTTAGTTTTGCGTTAACTGATAAAAATAAATGGAGGAAATAGATATATGGCAAAACAGCTTCAATTCAGTGAAGAAGCCAGAAAGTCACTGGTTTCAGGTGTTGAACAGATTGCAAAGGCAGTTATGACAACCTTGGGCCCTAAAGGACGCACGGTTCTGTTGGACAAGAAGTACGGTGCACCTGCTATTACAAAAGACGGTGTCTCCGTAGCAAGAGAAGTAGAGCTTGAAAATCCGTTTGAAAACATGGGAGCTCAGCTTGTTAAGGAAGTTGCAGCAAAAACAAATGATGTTGCAGGAGACGGTACTACAACGGCAACAGTTCTTGCATGGGCAATCACAAAAGAAGGAATGAAGAGTGTTTCTTCCGGTGTCAATCCTATGGGAATCAGACGCGGTATCGACATGGCTGTTTCTGATGCAGTTGAAATCATCAAGAAAGAAGCAAAGACAGTCAGCAATAAGGAAGAAATCAAACAGGTTGCAACAATATCTTCCAATTCCGATTACACAATCGGTGAGGAAATTGCAAATGCAATGGAAAAAGTCGGAATGGACGGAGTAATTACAATCGAAGAATCAAAGAACATCGATACTACAACTGATTTTGTTGAAGGTATGCAATTTGACCGCGGTTATATTTCTCCTTACTTTGCAAATAACCATGAAACAATGACAACAACATTTGAAGACCCTTATATTCTCATTTACGACAAGAAAATTTCTTCAATGAAAGAACTCCTACCTGTACTTGAGAAGGTTGTTCAGACATCAAAGCCTGTACTTATCATTGCAGAGGATGTTGACGGAGAAGCTCTCACAACGCTTGTTGTAAACTCACTCAGAGGAACACTCAATGTCTGTGCAATCAAAGCACCGGGATTCGGTGACAGAAGAAAGGCAATGCTTGAAGATATTGCTGTACTTACAGGCGGTCAGGTTGTCAGTGAAGAACTCGGAATGAAGCTGGAAAGTACTGAGCTCAACCAGCTCGGAAGAGCAAAGAGTGTAAAGATTGAAAAAGAAAATACTACAATAATCAACGGAAAGGGCGAGTCTTCAGCAATTTCAGACAGAATTTCAATGATTAAAAAGCAGATTGCCGATACAACAAGTGATTACGATAGAGAAAAGCTTCAGGAAAGACTTGCAAAGCTTTCCGGAGGAGTTGCAGTAATCAATGTAGGTGCCGCAACCGAAGTTGAACTCAAGGAAAGAAAACACAGGGTTGAGGATGCCGTTAATGCTACAAGGGCTGCAATAGAGGAAGGTGTAATACCCGGAGGCGGAGTTGCCCTTACACAGGCATCAAAAAAGATGGAAGAAAAAGATCTTTCAAAGCTCTCAGAAGAAGAAAAAATCGGTTACAAGATTGTTAAGCGTGCACTCGAAGAACCTATGCGTCAGATTGCAGAAAATGCCGGCGAAGACGGAGCCATCATTGCAGATAAATGCAAGAACAGTGAAGACGGATTCGGTTATGATGCAAACAAGAACCAGTGGGTCTGTATGGTAGATGCCGGTATTATCGATCCTGTAAAAGTAACAAGATCGGCTCTTCAGAATGCCGCAAGTATTGCATCTCTGATTCTTACATCCGAATGTGCAATTACAGATATTCCTGCACCGGAACCTGCAGCCCCTGCTGCTCCGGGAATGGGCGGAATGGGCGGATTCTGATATAAAAGAATTTTTAATAATAAAAAAGGCTAACAACAAAAGGCAACAGGTTTCATTCTTGTTGCCTTTTTTGCAGGAATAATATTAAATAATAGAAGAAGAACCCGCAGAAAAAGTTCTTCAACAAACAAAAAACCATTACTATGTGAGGTATAAAATGAACGCATTAATCGCAATGGGCAGCACAGTTTCATCTGATGCAACAGCAAATGGCGCAGCCGGTGGATACTCATCATTAATTATGATTGTAATTATGATTGCTATTTTCTGGCTCCTTCTGATAAGACCTCAGAAGAAGAGAGAAAAGGAAACAAAGAATATGCTCGCAGCTCTCAAGAAGGGTGATAAGATTGTTACAATCGGCGGTATCAAGGGAACAGTTGCCTATGTTAAGGATAATTCAGTTGTAATTAAAGTTGATGACAACGCAAAGATTGAATTTACAAAATCAGCTATTTCTCAAGTTCTTTCACAGAGTGAAGCTGCTCCTGTAGAGACAAAGAAAGAAGAAGTTGTTGTTGAAGCTCCTAAAGCAGAAGTCAAAGAAGAAGTAAAAACAGAAGAAAAGGCTGAAGCTTCTGCCAAAAAAGCTCCTGCCAAAAAAGCTCCTGCCAAAAAGACTGCAGTAAAGAAAGAAACAGCCAAGAAAGCTCCTGCCAAAAAAGCAACAGCTGAAAAGAAATAATCAGGCAATCAGTGCTTGTTGAAGAATACTCCCGTTGGGGGTATTCTTTTTTTTAGGAAATTAAACATAAGATGAAAATAATAAAAAGCAAAACACTCGGCTATTGCCATGGTGTTGCATCAACTTTGAAAAAGGCTCAGTACTGTATAGAAAAGGCAAAAAACTGCAATAAAAATTCCTACAGCATCGGGAATCTCATTCATAATCCGGATGTAGTGAAATATTTTTCGGAGCAGGGTCTTGAAGTTATTTCAGATTCTTTGTGTCCAAGCGGCGTTGCCCTTATCCGAGCGCACGGAATTGCAGATAAAATCAGAAAGGAGTACATAGAAAAAGGTTTTGACCTTGTTGATGCTACCTGTGTGAATATTCTGCATACAAAAGAGGTAATAAAGAAGAGTTCAGAGCAAGGCAGAAAAATTGTATTGCTCGGGGTGCCTTTTCACGCCGAAACAGAGTGTCTTATAGATACGGAAAAAGCTGAATGTTTTCTTGTGTCTTGTGAAGAAGATCTTTCAGAACTTTTCAGTTGTATTCCGCCGGATGAAAAGGTTACGCTTGTAACTCAGACAACATTTCCAAAGCAGACCTACGACAGATTGAGTATCGAAATAACGAATCATTATCGGAATTGCATAATCGGCAACGGACTATGTCCCGATTGTATAAAAAGAAAAAATGACGGGAAAGAGCTTGCCTGTTCAGTGGATGCAGTTGTTGTAATCGGAGGAAAAAACAGTGAGAACACAAAAGACCTTGCAAATTGTATTTCCGATTTGGGCAAGCCTGTATATATGATAGAAAACATTCGTGATATCGATGCAAAAACGGAAGAGACTTTCAAGTCTTATGAATCAATCGGCATCTGCAGCGGGACTTCGACTCCCATGGATATTATTGACAGAGTCTGTGAGTATCTGGCCTGCCTTTGAAGTTTGTACGCAGAACTGCTATAATTGTTTTTACGAGGACCGATTACTATGAACCTGCCTAACAGACTGACACTTACACGAATGATTCTTACTCCGTTTGTTTTTCTTTGGTATTTCTCATCCGATGTTATCCGCAGTCTTCCTGTTTTGCTGTACTGTACCATCCTGATTCTGCTTTATGCAGTTATGGAACTTACTGACCTTATAGACGGAAAAATCGCCAGAAAGAGACATCTTGTAACAGACTTGGGAAAGGTTATGGATCCTTTTGCAGATGGAATGTGTCATATTACATTCTTCCTGTGTTTTACGGTTACTTCGATTATGCCTGTCTGGGCTTTTGTGATAATCTTATGGAGAGAGCTGCTTCAGTGTTTTATGAGAATGCTTCTTATGGGCAAAGGCAAGGCAATGCCGGCAAACATTTTCGGTAAGTCCAAAACATGTCTTTATGCTTTTACATCGATTGTTGGTTTTGCTTCAAGGATTCTTATTATCTGTTCCTGTTTTCCTGTCTGGATGAGAACAACTATGCTGATTTTGTCAGGCCTTTCGGCATTGGCATCTGCTGTAAGTTTTATAATCTATTTATATAATACTTTCAAAAGCGGTGTTTTGAGCAGTTTAACACGATAATTCTGAAAGATTTCAGATAAACTCAAAAAAAATTAAAAAAAAATTTTTTTACTGTTGACATTCCAGTAGCATTTAAGGTATTTTAATCGGGCACGCTCAAAACTGCGGTTTTGAAAATGCAGTTGTTTTTTACAGAGATATTAAAGAAGAGAAGGTAGTAAATGTCTTTTAACGATTGCCGAAAGGCCGTTGGTTAAAAGAATGCTTTTGGAAGCATGAGGGCTTCCAGTCAATTCAAAAATTCACGAACGGGAAGAAAGATCAAGAAGATCAGTGATTCGTTGGATAGAGGAAAGACGGGAAAAGGATTTAAAGTTAAAGAGAAGATCGGTCTTAGGACCGAAAAATCTATGATG
>JAZLEZ010000047.1:0-6137 GCA_045615505.1 Sphaerochaetaceae bacterium
TCAGTTCCTTCTGATCTTTTACATTGAAATCTTCGGTTTCTTCATATCTTTCTGAAAGTTTTGAAAGAATTATTTCAAAGCAGGAAATCATTACTCCTGATTTATGAATAACATTTGTAATGATGTTGGATCCATCTTCCATCTGTTTTGAAAGATTGACCTCTTCTTCAGCATTCAGCAGTGTTTCCTTTCCGATTTCCCGAAGATAAAGCCTAATCGGATCATCAGAGCTTGTCTCTGTTTTATCATTTCCCAAAACAACAGTTCTGTGTACCGCATGTTCCACATCTTCATCAATAAGTGAAATAGAGTCCATTCGGCTGTTGCTGTCATCGAAGTTTTCAAGTATGAAGCTTTTTGTATAAGAAGTTTTTTCATCTTCTTCATCCTCATCTTCATCATCTTCTTCTTCATCTTCTTCTGCCTGAATTGCGTCAAGTTCAGAATCTGTAGGTTCATCCAAAACATCAAGCGGAACATCATCTTCATCGACAGATAAAAGATCATCATCTGTTTCTTCTTCAATATCTTCAATTTCTTCACCATCAGGTTCTTTAAAAGAAACATCATCAGAATCACTTTCATTAATTATGAGATTCTGTTCGTTTAGTTTGTTAATAAAAAATTCAAAATCAGCTTCATCTACATGTTTGCTGATCAAATACTCTTTTAAATCTGAAATGGTAAACTGATTCTCATTCTTTGCCGAATATATCAGTTCCTGCAGAATTTCCTGGTTGTTATTTCCTTCTTCCATTAAATTCCTGTATCCTCTATCTTCTTCAATTCTTCAATTTCACGGTCAAGTGTATTCTTGGCCTCTAATAGTCCCAAATATTCTTCCGGGCTTAAATTATCCATCTCTCCGCTGTTTATCAAACTAATTATACTCTTTCTTTTTTCTAGAAGATTATCCAGTTTGATTGCATTGATATATTCATCAATTGCAGCTTCTATATCCGAATATCTATTGATATCATCAGAAAAAGAGGCTGAAACAAAATTTCTTAAACTGACATCTTCAATCATCTGCAGAACGGCTTCATCAGAATTAATCCCTGATCTTTTACTGTCTTCCAGAACCGTGTACAGGATTTTTGCATCTTTGTCGTTTAATGTATTAATCTTCAGCTTTCTTCTGAAATATTCAAAATATTGTCTGTTTCTGAAAACCAAAAGAAGTAAGTTCAATTCTGCAGAAATTTTCAGCGGATTATAAATCTTAATTTCAGGGCTTTCCGTTTGAATATCATCCTGCTTATCTACACGCTGATTCTTGTAATCATTCACTATATCTTCTTCTGAAACATGCAATATTTCGGAAAGATTCTTAACATATCCTTGGCGTTCAATCTCACTTGATGTAGCGTCAAGAAAGGGTCTTACCTCCTTAAATACAGATAGTTTCCCTTTGGGCGTTCTTGTATCATATAATTTTATTGCTGAATGTACAAGATAATAAAATGCCGGTTCTTTATTTAAAATACTTTCTGATAAAGCATTACCACCTTGTTCCTCCAGCAGCTGAGAAGCGTCTTTTGCATTATAAAAAGGTTTGATAACATGACATTCCAAATCGTTTTTCTGGCAAATCAATATTGCCTTTATTGTAGCTTTTCGACCGGCATCATCAGAATCAAACAAAAGATTAACTTTGGAACAATACCTTTTTATCAATTGGGCCTGTTCTACGGTGAAAGCAGTTCCTAAAGGAGCGCAGGCGTAAGATATTCCGGCTTGATGTAAGGAAATAACATCAAAATTACCTTCGCACAGTATTATTTCCTCTCTCTTTTTGAGTTCCTGTAAACTTTCATAAAAACCGAATAAAAGATTTCTCTTGGTATATAACACAGTCTCCGGAGAGTTGACATATTTTGCGTTACTATCACCGGAAAGGTCTCTTCCTGAAAACGCAACACAGTTTCCTTTCCAATTTCTTATAGGGAAAAGAATTCTGTTTCTGAATAAAGGAAGTTTTTCATAATTTTTGGAAAAAAGGCCGCTTTCCTTTAACAGTTCATCGGAATAATTATTGTTTTTAAGAAATGTATAGAGCCAAGAAGGGTTGTCATATGCATATCCCAACATGAATTTTTCACAGGTTTCTTTAGTAATTCCTCGTTTCTGCACATATAATCTGGCAGCTTCTGCTTCCGGAGAATTATTGAAAATATGATGATAGGAATTGATGATGCGATTATATAAATCTGTCAGAGCCCTAATCTTACCTGATTCAATTTTATCCTTTTCGGTTTCTTCTTTGAGTTCTACATTTGCTTTCTTAGCAAGAATCTCTATGGATTCCGGAAATGTAACATGCTCCATCTCCATAACAAAAGAAAACATATTTCCGCTTTTCTGACATCCGAAACACTTATAGAAACCTTTATCGTCATGAACTATAAAAGAAGGAGTTTTTTCTTTATGAAAAGGACAACAGGCTTTAAAATCATCAGTACTGCCCTGTCTTTTGATTCTGACATAAGAACCAACAACTTCACTGAGTCTCAGTTTTGCTTTTATTTCTTCTATTACTTTGTCAGAATAATGTCCCATATCCACATTATATAAAAAAAATAAATTATGTAAAAAGAAAAGGAGATTTGGAAACCAAATCTCCTTAAACTTGGAGAGAGAAGGATTCGGACCTTCGAAAGCCTAGCTAACAGATTTACAGTCTGCCCCCTTTGACCGCTCGGGAACCTCTCCGTGCTCGTAAAAAATAGACGAAATACATTAAAAAGTCAATATGAATTTATTTAATGAAAATAAACTTTTTAATCTTTTCAAATTCTTTGTATTCTGATAAAGTCTTTCAAGATGAGGTAAAATTATGAGATATCCGAGTTTAAAGGCTTATAATTCTATGTATATAGTGTTACTTTCATCAATTATTATTTGATTTTCCGACCAATCTTTTTTGATTGGTCTTTTTTTTAGGCTTTTTTAGGAGGATGTATGAAGCTTACATACAACATTAAGGACAAACCGAAATTCGGAGAACTGATTGTTCTGGCTTTTCAGCAGCTTTTGGCTATTATGGCTGCTACAATAGCCGTACCTGCCATTATAGGAAACGGAATGACTGCTTCTGCTGCACTTTTCGGTGCAGGAGTCGGTACATTGGTATATCTTCTGTTTACAAGATTCAACAGCCCTGTATTTCTGGGTTCTTCGTTTGCATTCATAGGTTCAATGTTTGCAGCATTTGCCGGTGGTGTTTCAATGCAACTCGGATTCCTCGGATTGATAATGGGTGCTATGTTTGCCGGTCTTGTTTATGTAATCATTGCTTTAATTGTCAGAGTCAGCGGTGTTAAATGGATAGACAAACTTATGCCTGCCGTTGTAATCGGACCTACCGTAGCAATTATAGGTCTTTCACTTGCAGGAAACGCTGTTTCAGATCTTCTTAAAGGTGACGGAACTGCATCCAGTCCGTATCTTGCACTGATTTGCGGTCTTGTTACACTGTTTGTAGTAGTCATTTGTTCTGTTTACGGAAAGAGACAGGCAAAACTCATTCCTTTCATCATAGGTATTGCTTTTGGATATTTTGTTGCTCTGATTATGACATTAATCGGATTATCAACAGGAAATGAAGCAATGATAATCATAGATTTTACACCTTTTAAGAATCTGAACCTGATTAGTGTACCCAGTTTTACTTTTTTGACAGCTTTGAAAGGTTTCGGAGAAATTACTCCTGCTTATGTCGGGACTATTTTTGTAGCTTATGCACCTGTTGCTTTTGTTACATTTGCTGAACATCTTGCAGATCATAAAAACCTTTCAACTATTATTGAAAAGGATTTACTTAAAGAACCCGGTCTTCACAGAACTCTTCTGGGTGACGGTATCGGATCATTTGCAGGTGCAATCTTCGGTGGATGTCCTAATACTACTTACGGAGAATCAGTTGCCTGTGTAGCCATAACCGGTAACGGTTCAGTCGCAACAATCATTACTACTGCATTCTTTGCAATGATTATTTCATTCTTCGGACCTTTTGTTGCAGTTCTTGATTCCATTCCTTCATGTGTAATGGGCGGTGTATGTATGACACTTTACGGATTTATTGCTGTCTCAGGGCTTAAAATGATACAGAAAGTTGATTTTGAAGACAACAGAAACCTGTTTACATGTTCTGTAATCCTTATTTCAGGTATTGGCGGACTATCACTTACATTCGGGAAAGTTACTCTTACAGAAGTTGCTTGTGCATTGATACTTGGGATTGTCGTCAATCTTGTTGTGAGAATTAAATCTAAATAAAGATATTAGAGGTACTTTCAAAAGTGCCTTCATAAAAATAATGTACAAAAGGTCTTGTCAAACTCGATAATCTTTTGTACATTATTCAAGTCGAAAGACAAATGCCACCTTAGCTCAGCTGGCCAGAGCACGTGATTTGTAATCTCGGGGTCGTCAGTTCGAATCCGACAGGTGGCTCTCAGAACTCGGTTTATCCGAGTTCTTTTTTTTATAAATCAACAGGCAGTCTTTCGACTGCCTGTTTTCGTATTTTATGGCTTTTATGCTTTTATCTGATTTTTCTACATTCCATGTAGAATCTCTTTTCCTGAGCTTCACCCATACTGAATGTCTTTCGAGGAAGAGCACCGTCTTTTACAATGGTTTCAAAGAATGTATTCTTTGGAATGGCAGGAAGGAATAAACCGATATTCCCCTTCTCTGAACCCAGTTTATCTGTTACATCTGCACCATGAATGTAGTCAACTGCATATCCTTTTGAAATCAGTGCGTCTATAACAATCTGTAATGTTCCTGCAGAAATATTTGCTTTAGGCTCTGTAAGTCGAACATAAACATGCTTTTCGGAAGTACAGTACCCGAAACCCTGTACAGACTGATCGGCATTTCTTTTAGCAATACAGTTCTTACATTCTACAGTTTCAAAATCAATTTTTCCTGCTGTTTTCTTCAACACTTCAAGAAAAACATCTTCAGGAACATTGAAAAGAACTCGGTGTATAGGTTCAAAAACAAGACCTTCATCAAATATGTTTTCAAGCTCAACAAGACAGAATCTGGCAGGATGTGTTTTTCTTTCTTCTTCAGAAAGAGTGGATTTTATGTCTTCCCAACAGCTCTTTGCCGTGGCAAAACTGTGATTACCGTCGCCCATAGCAAATAAAAGAGGATTATCTTTATCAAGAGAATCGTTCAGAACCGTAAAAGCATCAAGAACATTTTCCAAGTCGGACTCTTTATTCACAACCCAAGCTTCAAGATGACCGCCGTTTTTCATAAGTTCCGTATCATATACTTTTGTAAGATTTGATTTATCGGCATAAAGAGGCTCAATGACAGACTTCTTTTCATCTGAAATAAGAACCATGATGTGAGGAATTTCAAGAGGAGCATCCTTTCTGATTTTCTTTCTTGGTGGAATTCTTGAAAGAATTGTACCTTCAGTTGCTCTGATAAGAGTCTTAGAACCTTTTTCCCAGCTGTATCTGTCAAGATCAAGTGCAACCATAAGACCAAGTCTGGAAGTTGAGCCGCAGGTTCTCTTAATAAGGAAAAAACAGTCCTTGTATGTATCAAAGATGTCAGCATCGACATAATCTTTCATTGTTTTGTTGATATCTTCAATTCTTTTGTCTCCATCAGCATCTTCAAGATAACACTCAGGAAAAATTACTCTTAAAGTAGAAGGAGCTTTTCCGACATAATCGGATGCACTTTCCCAATAATCCTTTTCAGATGTGTACTGATCGCAGGCAACAACGGCCCATTTATTTAAATCAACACCCTTTTTAGGAATCATAATATCAGCAGGCATCAGGCCCAAACTGACAAATTTTTCTTTTAAATCTGACATAAAATACCTCTTTTAAGTACTAATGAGTTTATTTTAGGACCTATTTATGAACAAAGCAACACCATTAAATGAATTACACTTACAAATGACGGCAATAATTGTTATATTGAAAACATGCAAAATATGGAAAGTCGGTTATCAAATCATATTTATAATTTTACATCATTGATATTTTTTGTATTTCTAGTCCTATTTGCATTGCTTTGCATGACTTATGCATTGGAATTCAAACCACAATTCGTAATATTGCTGAAATCAACAGTATTCATCACAGGGATTACTCAGA
>JAZLEZ010000048.1:0-4936 GCA_045615505.1 Sphaerochaetaceae bacterium
ACCCTTTACATTACCGTAAAGTCCAAAGACCTTAGTCATTTTTACCATGTATCCGAACTTTGCCAAGAATGAGATATCTGTAAAGTTCTTCTGGTCTTCAATCATATAAGTATCTGCTTTGATATCTGCACCAAGCATAAAACCTTTTCCGAATTCCCAGTTGTAACCGATACCACCGCCGATACCGTACTTGGAATTTACTTTTTCTTTTACATCTCCGTCTTTCTGAACAAAATGCTGGAATGCAAACGGATCAAATGTAGCTGTTACTCTGTGACTTGCAAAAACGCATGTGCTTAGAATAAGTAACAGCATCAAAAATGTTAATGTTTTCTTCATAAGGCAAAATCCTCTTTTGAAAACATTATAATCGGGGGGGGCGAAGTATGTAAACATGATATGCACCCATAAAGGGTAACACTTTTCTGTACTAGGGGACCCATCATAGGTAACACTATGTACAGCACTGAAGCCGAAAAGGTAACAACATAAGAATCCCTGGAACCAAGAAGGTAACACTTCTTTGTTGTTGATTTGATTTTCTAACTGTTCGAGACAACAGTCAAGTCATTTCTATTTGATAACCATAGGATAGGTTCCTTTTGCGTTTTGAAGTCTGAATTCTACAGGAGATAATCCTCCAAGAGATTCCTTGGGACGCTCATTGTTGTAGCGATTAATGAACTGGATAACAGCATCAACAATATCATCAATAGGAACTCGTTTTTCTTTTACTTTTGTTTTCCCAAACCGGCAATACAAAGCTTCTGTTTTGATTATGCCGTTCAGAGATTCCATTGCAGCATTATCATAGCAGGAAGCAACTCTTCCGATACTTTGTCTGATTCCATGGGCTTTGACTTCTTTCATGTAATCATAAGAAACATAGGTAGATCCAAGGTCATTGTGAAGGATTGCTCCTTCAAAGCATTCTCCCCAGGTTTGACAAAGTTGTTGAACAGTATCTATACAAAGATTGCTGTCCGGAGAATCGGAAATGCTGTAGGCAAGGATTTCTCCGTTGTAGAGATCTTCTATGGTGTTCAGATACATTCTTTTCTCTTTGCCGTAAAGATAGGTAATGTCTTCAACCATTCGTTTTTTCGGTTCAAGAGCAAAGAAATTCCTTTTAATCAAATCTGGTGGAACCTGTGCCTTTAATTCTCTGCGTTTGATGTAAACTTCATCTGAATATTTCTTTCTTCTTACTGCAGATAACAAATCATGTTTCTGCATCAGACGAAGTACTCGTTTGCGGTTTACTTTCTTCCCGATTTTCTTTGAGACAAGACGTGTCATCTCTCTGTATCCAATGCTGTTGTATTCCTTCTCCTGCTGAAACCTGATTTCTTCAAGTATCTCTGCATCTTCAACACCTTTAGGACTTCTGAGATGATTGTAGTAGCACTTGCGTGAGACATCTGCAACTCGACAGAGTACACTTACACTTCCTGCTTTCCGTTCAATTGCTCTGTCGATGGCTTCATATCGAGTTTTTTTTTGAAGTTTCCCGGTGAAAGATTATTAAGTTTCATCAGCTCTTCAAGGTACGCAACCTTTGCCCTTAAAAACTCATTCTCTTCTTTTAAACTGCGATTCTGAAGCTTGATGTCTTTTTCATCTGTACTTCGTGACATTCTTTCTGTTTCCTCTGTTTCAGAATTTCTTCTCTGTACAGAGTATACAGCAAGAACATGCTTTTTGTTTCTTATCCAGTTGTAAATTGTCTGTTCTGAAATATTAAATGTCTCTGCAACCTGTCGCACGCGGATTCCGGATTCCACTTGTTTGATTGCTTCAAGTTTCTGTTCTTCTGTGATCCAATGCTTGCTTGTTGGAATTGCTATTCCTGTTGCTCTTACCCAGTTCTGAACTGTATGACGTTCTATGTTGTAAGTCCGTGCAGCCCGCTTTATCGGCATCCCTGCAATTATTTCATTTACCACCTTCGTTTTGAATTCTTTTGAATACATCGCTCCTCCTAGTGTTACCTAGAAGGTACCGGTGGTACTTCATTCTGTTACCTTTTCGGGGTCCGGATCAACATCAGATAACAAATATGTATGTTTTTTCTTTACTAATACATCAATGCAATGTAATGTGAAACTAATGGGGGTGAAAATATGAAACTTGTTTCTGCAACTGAAATGTTACAAGATGCCGTCAAAGGGCATTATGCAGTTGGTCATTTCAATCTCAATAATATGGAGAGTGTCAGAGCGTTTCTTTTAGCGGCTCAGGAATCAAAGTCACCTATTATTTTAGGTGTTTCAGGTGGAACCGCAAAATATATGGGTGGATACCGTACTATTACTGATATGGTTCAGGGGTTTATGAATTTCTTGGACATTACAGTTCCTGTGGCACTTCATGTTGATCATGGAAAGTACAGTGAAGCAATAGAAGCCATAGACAATGGGTTCTCTTCTGTTATGTTTGACGGGTCTTCACTTCCGTTTGATGAAAACATTGAAAAGACCAAAGAAGTTGTCAGACTTGCTCATGCAAAAGGTATCAGCGTTGAAGCAGAAGTTGGAGGAATCGGAGGAGAAGAAGACGGACGCATTTCAAGAGGAGAATGTGCAGATCCGGAACAATGCAAGACAATTGCAAGTCTTGGGATTGATTTTCTTGCAGCCGGAATCGGAAATATTCATGGAAAATACCCTTCAGATTGGGAAGGTCTTCATTTTGACATACTTGACAATATAAAGAGTCAAGTTGGCAATCTTCCTTTGGTTTTGCACGGAGGATCTCTGATTCCGGAAGAACAGATACGGGAAGCTATCAAAAGAGGAGTTGCAAAAATCAATGTAAATACAGAATGTCAGATTGCATTTACAGAGGCTGTAAAGAAGTATTTTGAAGCCGGCAAAGACAAAGAAAGCAAAGGGTTTACTCCAAGAGCCGTTTTGGCAGATGGACTTGAAGCAACAAAAGCCATGTGTATTAAGAAAATGAGTTTGTTCGGAAGTATGGGTAAAGCATAATGAGAGATATTGATTATCTGACAAATAAGGCAAGAAAATTAAGAGTTGACACATTGGATATGCTTCTGAAGGCAGGCTCGGGTCATATAGGAAGTTCGTACTCGATTGTAGAGCTGCTGACAGCTTTGTATTATGACAAATTGAATCTGGGCAAAGGGCCTGATGATTTGGAAAGAGATAGATTCGTTCTTTCAAAAGGGCATGCAAATCCTATATTATATTCAATTCTTATAGACAAAGGTATAGTGCCCGAGGAAGCAAAACATACACTGAGACAATTCGGCAGTATCCTTCAAGGACATCCGGATTCTACAAAGTGTCCGGGAATTGATTGCAGTACGGGCTCTCTGGGACAAGGTGTAAGTGTTGCAGTCGGAATCGCTCTGGGGATGAAGAAATTAGGCCTTTCGGGTCATACTTATGTAATAACCGGAGATGGAGAACTTCAGGAAGGTATTTGTTGGGAAGCCTTTATGGCTGCAAATGCTTTTAAGCTTGACAATCTTACAGTTATTGTAGATAGGAATAAGCTTCAGCTAAGTGCTCCGACAGAGGTAACAAATCCCCTGAATAGTTTGGAGGATAAATTCAATAGTTTCAATTTTTCCGTTGATTCAATTGATGGTCATGATTTCGGGCAAATATTCAAAGCTTTAGATAGAAAGACAGTTAGAAAACCACATTGTATCATAGCTAATACTGTAAAAGGAAAAGGTGTTTCTTTTATGGAGAACGGTTTGAAATGGCATGGCTCTCTTCCTAAAGGAGATGAGATAGTTGAAGCCTACAGAGAATTGGGGGTGGAATATGTCAGATAAAGAAGCTTCCAGATTCGGTTTTTATGAAGGGCTGGTCCAGTTGGCAAAAGAACATGAAGACATCTTTGCAGTTGATGCCGATTTAGCAAAAACAACCGGTTCGGTTGCCTTTCAGAATGCATTCCCTGAAAGATATATTGATGTTGGAATTGCAGAACAAAATATGGTAGGTATTTCTGCAGGTCTCAGTAAGGTGGGTATAGTTCCGTTCTGTTCATCGATGGCTGTATTTGCAGCAGGAAGAGCTTTTGAGATTATCAGAAATTGTGTTGCCTATTCGCATTTGAATGTAAAAATTGTAGGAAGCCATGGAGGAATTACTGCCGCAGGTGACGGAGGAACGCATCAGTGTATAGAAGATGTCGGTGCAATGAGATCATTGCCCAATATGGTTGTCCTGCAACCTTGTGATTCCAATCAGGCTCGGCTGATAGCAGAAATGGCTTATAAACATAATGGGCCTGTTTACATCAGAACTTCACGTGAGCCTGTGGAGAATATAACAAGTGTTGATGATGCAATTGAGCTTGGAAAAATTCAGACACTCGTCAGAGGAAATGATTTATGTATTGTAGCATCCGGGATGATGACATGTTTGGCAAGCCAAGCATTAAAAGAACTTAAATCCAATGGGGTGAATGCAACATTGGTCAACGTTCATACAATCAAACCTTTTGATAGTGAAGGAATAATCCGTGAAGTCAGAAACTGCGGAGGAAAGGTTCTTGTCTGTGAAGAATCCAATATGATTTGCGGTCTGACTGAAGCTGTTGCAAGTTCCTTGGTAGAGGAGAACGGTATCAAAATTTCACATATAGCCGTAGAAGATTGCTTCGGACAGTCCGGTGAAACATCAGAATTGCTTTCGACTTATGGGATTACAAAGGATAATGTTGTCAAAAAAGCAATGGAACTGTTCAGAAGATAAAGGAGAGAACTTTGTGTAGGTTTCAGATTGTGGGAGTGGGATACAGTTGTGTGGACAAGATCTGCACAGTAGAAGATTTTCCCATAGAAGATGGTTCTACTCATGTTTTATCGAGGGAGATTCAAGGAGGTGGTGCCGTTGCAACGGCGGTTGTTGCAGCTTCAAAACTTGGTGTATCAAGTGTATTTGTAGGAAATATC
>JAZLEZ010000049.1:0-18693 GCA_045615505.1 Sphaerochaetaceae bacterium
AAATCTTTCAAAACAGCTGAAGAAACCTATTCAGTAATCATCTGCCCCCCAATTCATCTTCAGCCGCTCTAATCTGACTGCCTAAGTCACTATCAACCGCTATAATTTTCTTTACAGAAAACACGCTTTAATAATCTCCATCACCCTCTCCTGCTCCTCATCCGTCATCTTGTTATCACTCGGCAGGCAGAGGCCTCTATCGAAGATATCTGCACCGACATCTATAGCGCTTCCAGCGATATATGCGTTAGTCTTACAACGAATACTACCGCCTCTTCCAACGCATTCGTGCATGCGGTACATCGGCTGCATATGCATGGGCTTCCAGATGGGACGACCTTCTGCGTTGATGGATGCAATTGCTTCAAGTATTTCTGTCGGGCAGGTTTTGTTTGGCTCTTTTTGGAAGAGTGCTTCGTTGTCACTTCTGACCTGCTTGCACATTGCATTTTTGTCAATAGTCAGTGCAGATATCCAGTAGTTTGGCTTTGTTCCGTCTGTGATGGGATTCATCTTAATAGGAAGCTCTTTTAGTCCTTCTTTGTATCTCTCGTATATTGCCTTCTTTTGTGCAATATGCTCTTCAAGATATGGATACTGTCCTCTGACAACACCTGCAATTACATTGCTCATGCGGTAGTTATAGCCAACTTCCTCATGCTGATACCACGATGCTGCTTCTCTGGCTTGTGTACTCCATTTCCTTGCCCTGTTGGCATCCTCCATGCTGTTGGTTAAAAGACAGCCACCGGCAGAGCCTGTGATGATTTTGTTGCCGTTGAAGCTGATTGCACTGTAATCACCGAAGGAACCGCACTGCTTCCCGTTCACAGTTGCACCCATGGCTTCTGCAGCATCTTCAATCATCAAAGCACCGTGTCTTTCGCAGATACGCTTAATCTCGTCAATGCGTCCCGGAAAGCCGTAGAGCTCGGCACAGACAACCAATTTAACCTCGGGATAGAGATCAAATGCCTTTTCAAGTGCTACGAGGTCCATATTCCAAGACTCCAGTTCCGTGTCTATGAATACAGGAATACCGCCCTCATAGACAACCGGATTCAGAGTTGCAGAAAAAGTCATATCTGAGCAGAATACTCTTTTACCTTCCAGTGCACCGTGACCTGTTTCCGGTTTTCCGTAGAGTTTCTCTCCGGCAAGCTTACAGCAAAGGTGAAGCGCTGCTGTGCAGCAGGAGAGACCTACAGCATACTTAACACCAGCCTTTTCAGCTGCGATTCTTTCTACCTCATCTATATTTTTGCCTACTGTACTCATCCAGTTTGTATCATAGGCTTCTTTAACAAATTCAAGCTCTTCTCCATGCATTGTAGGAGTGGCTAAATATATATGCTTCTCAAATGGTTTCATATCTGTTTTTTTGAACATTTTTTTCCTCTCCGTCAAATTCCATAATTAAATGTGCGTTCTTCCTTACATACTTCTTTATATCGTGAAAGAGCTTGATTATCATATCCGATTATGTCTTCCCACTTGTATTCAGACAGCCAACATACAGCGTGATGAAAACCGTCCTTTTCATCCGGAGTTACAATATAAACCTTAACACCGTCCATCTGCTTGTATTTCTCAGTTTTCAGAGGTACATTTACCGGTTTGGAAACTTCCTGCGGGTGTTCCCGATTATTGTTTTGAGCTTTGATTATCCAGCCAGTCGTAAGACAACCAGACATTGAAACCTATGTTCAGGGCAACCTTTGCAAGCTTGTGCCGTCTGTCCAGTTTGACTATCATACCCTCACTCTCTTTGAGAACACCTGAGATTATTTTCACTTTATCTTTTTCATGAACTGCACAGGAAACACCAACAGTACCGCTGTTGTTGAAAATCCAGTGGGCAAATTCATAATCTGAACCGCGCAAAACAGGAGATTTGTCCGAATAGAATAAAAGCCTTACCTTGAAACCCTTAACGGCATCCAGAATCTGCTGAATACTGTCTGCATAAACAAAAGCGTAACCGGGAATCAACTTGATTCTGTTGTCCACCCATTTGCCATGCTGTTTTTCTCTACGGATTTTGTAGGGGACAATGACCTTAATATCCTTTACCTGACAGGCAAATTTCTCTTCACAGCTCATGAAGCAATAGACACAACAGGCAACCTTAAAACCGTCCATAACATCCCCTTTGGACATAGCTTCGCCAACCGCATGTCACCATGCGTTGAAAAAACGAATTATGTTCACACCATCCGTCGTTCTGCAGTTTGCAACCACGACTTCAAAGCGTTGCTTTTAATCTCCCCCCCCCTATCTCTGCTTTATTAACGGAAGAGTCAGACTTTTCTTCAGGACTTCTGAATTCAGGAACAAGTAAATGCAGCACTTCCAAAAGCTTTGCAGGAGACCTGAAAGGAAGATCCTTAACCAGAGTATCAAGCTCTTTGACAGAGAAATCCGCAGCATTGGAAACCTTTGCCTTGAAAATCTTTTCATTAACTGTAGGAATCGTATTATCCTTGTTTGCAAGAAGCTCTTCATATAGCTTCTCACCCGGACGCAGACCCGTGATTTTAATAGTTGACCTGCCATCACCGAAAACATCAATAAGCTTCTGGGCAAAATCATAAATCTTAACAGGCTCACCCATATCAAGAACCATTACCTCACCGCCATTGGCAAGAGTTGCAGCACGGAAAACAAGACTCACTGCCTCGGGAATTGCCATAAAGTAGCGAATGATGTTTCTGTCTGTAACGGTAATAGGCCTTCCGGCTCTGATTTCTTCAAGGAACAGAGGAAGCATGGAACCGCGGGAGCCTATTACATTTCCGAAACGGACACAGCAGAAATCAGTACTCTCCGATTCTTCGTTGAAAGCAGCAGCCATCATCTCGACAACACGCTTTGTTGCACCCATTACATTGGTAGGATTGACAGCCTTGTCTGTGGAAATCACAACAACCTTCCGGGTGCTGACAGCCTTGGCGCAGCTGAAAACATTGAAACTGCCGCAGATATTGTTGATAATTGCCTCTTCAGGATAGAGCTCCATAAGAGGAACATGCTTGTAGGCAGCAGCATGAAAAACAATATCAGGTTTGTAATCATTGAAAACCTTCATCATCTTCTCTGAATTTCTCATATCACAGACAACAGGAATAATCCTGTCCGACCACTCTTTCTCATAGTTTAAGAGCCTTAGACAGAGATCGTGCAACTCCGTTTCATCAATATCCAGAACAATCAGTTTTTCAAGACCGTATTCTATCAGCTGTTTGCAGATCTCACTGCCTATACTGCCACCTGCACCGGTAACAAGAATCGTCTTGCCGGAAAACATTTCAAACAAAGGCTCTTTTTCTATGGTATTGAGCTGACGCCCCAAAAGGTCAGCATAGTCAATGTCTCTGATTGAAACATCGGCTCTGCCCTTCTTCTCAAAAAGACTCGGAACAATCTTTGTCTGAACACCGAACTTGCTTGCAACGGATACTGCATTCTGAACTTTTTCAGAAGAAATGTTGGTAATTGCAATGATAAGATTGTCAACCTTGTGGTTTTTGAAGACTGAATAAAGATCCTCAAGACTTCCGAAAACAGGATAACCCAGAACCAATTCACTGTGAAGATTCCTGTCATCATCTATAAAACCTATGATTTTGTAACCGAAATGTCCCTTCAAAGCCATTCTTGCCATTGAAGAACCCATATCTCCGGCACCGTAAATCACAGCACAGGGAAGGGTGTCATCATCCTTTCCTTTAAGCTCAAAACCAATTCTGTAGAAAAACCTTGTACCGTTGACGGCACAGAAAGAAAGGACCGAATAGACCAGAATCCATCTGACATAGTAGGATGCAAAGCCTTTGGTATAACCGAAGAAAAGTACATAAACCGCAGTACAGATACCGGTGGAGATAATTGTTCCTTTAAGCATCTCCAGAGAAGAATCTGCAATTCTGTGTCTGTAAACCTGATGAAGACTCAGACAGAAGATGTAACCTGCAGACATTATTGCAAGATAAAGAACAGGAGTTTTATGAAGATGCTGTCCTATCAGATAAAACGACGCAAACCCCATAAATACTATGGCTATGAAATCAACCAGTTGCAATAATATTCTCTTACGCATGCGTACATAATATTATCATTTGCAACATGATGCAACAACAGTTTGACTTTATTAAGCTCTTCAGTTTTTCATACTGGCAGGCTGTCTGGTATTTTCCAGAACATCACGCCACAACGGACTGTCCGGAATTACATAGTTGCGCTTGCTGGTAGCTTCCCTGATGGGCATATGAACAAAACAGTTGTTTATCATTGAAACCAGAAGCTCTGTCTTTCCCGCCATGGCAGCATGAACGGCATTTGCACCCAGACGGGCGCAGTAGATGGAATCATAACTGTCCGCTTCTGCAGAACGGATAATGTAGGAAGGGTCCATGTATTTCACATTGACCGTCATATTGATGGACTTGAAGTATTCGTTGATTTTTGCCTGAAGGAACAGACCAATGTCGCTGAATCTTACATTTCCGGAAGCATCTTTCATACCGGTTTGGGGCATAAGATCCTGTCCGGCACCCTCTGCAACCAGAATTACGGCATGACCCCGGCTTTCCAAACGCTTTTTGAGATTTTCAAGCAAACCCTTGGGCCCGTCAAGATCAAACGGACACTCGGGAATCAGACAGTAGTTTACATCACTTTGGGCCAGAGCCGCATGAGCCGCAATAAAACCGCTGGCTCTTCCCATAACCTTAACAAGACCCACTCCGTTTATGGCATTTCTTGCCTCAACATGAGCACCCCGGATTACCGGAACAGCAAGAGAAACCGCAGTATCAAAACCAAAAGATGTCTGAATATAGGCAAGATCGTTGTCTATTGTTTTGGGAATCCCTACAACTGCAATTTTCAAGCCTCGCTTTTCAACCTCTTTTGCTATTGCCAAAGCACCCCGCAATGTACCGTCACCACCCACTGTAAAAAGCATATTGATGTTCATTCTCTCGAGTGTATCTACAATTTCCTCTGTTCTTTCCCCGGCACCTCTTGCAGAACCCAGAATCGTACCGCCTTTCTCCTGAATTTCATCCACCAGAGCCGGCGTGAGTTCAATAAACGGAAAAGTAGATGTTGAAACCAGACCTTGATAGCCGTAAGGAACACCGGTAATCCTCCGGACTCCGTAACGATACCAAAGGCACCGGACAATTGCCCTTATAACATTGTTAAGCCCCGGACAAATACCTCCGCAAGTGGCAATTGCCGCATGAACATGAGTGGGATTAAAATAAATTTTTTCCCTCGGACCGGCCATTTCAAGCCTTTCCGGATTATCCGAAACGGAAGCTATGTCAAAGATTACAGTGTCCTTGTCTTCCGTGTAATCGTTCTGGACAATAGGACTCTTAATTTTAGCTTCACCCAGACTTTTTATTGAAAAATCATGTCTCATAACTGCATCTCCCTGTTCATAAACTGCCGGAAACACCGATTAAAGGATTTTCTTCTTGAACTCCTCAAAAGGTTCCTGAAGAAGGTCTTTACAACGCTTCTGAAAGATTTCATAAGACTCTATGAATGACTTGGCATAGTCCGTGAGAAATGCACCGCTCCTGTTTTGACCGCCCTTCTGACGAATCAGAATCTGTTTGTTCAAACCCTTTTCAAGATTGCGTATCATATTGAAAGCCTTGGAATAGGAGATATCAAGCTCCTTTGCTGCAGCTCTAAGAGACTTGTTCTCTTCAATTTTTCGCAGGAGCCAGAGAACACCTATTCCCATAAACTTATCGCCATCTTCCTCAAGATAAAGCTTTACCTTCAGCTCCATAACAACAACTGCTCCTCTTTGCTGTCTGACTGTGTTTGCAGACCTAACATTTCAAGAAATTCACTTTCGGAAACAATCCTAACATTCAGACTGCGGGCCTTTTCAAGCTTGCTGCCTGCATTCTCACCTGCAAGAAGACAGGAGGTTTTGGAAGACACGGATGATACCTCCGTACCGCCGCGACGGACAATTTCCTCCATGGCCTTTTCTCTGGGTTTGAAATGTTCAAAGGTACCCGTTACACACCAAGTCTGACCTGCAAAAATCTGAATTTCATCACTTCTGTTTTCGTCTGCTGATTCTGACATTCTGAAACCGTTGTTTTTAAGAAATTCTATCAGTTTCGCAGTCTTTTCCTCGTGCAGACCTGCAACAATTTCCTGAGCAATTACAGGACCGATACCGCTGATTTTTGAAAGAGATTCAACGGTAGCCTCGTTTTGCAGTTTCTCGATACTGTCAAAACCGGCATCAACAACGGAATCCACAGCTTTCTTTCCGAATTCAGAAATACCCAAACTGGTAAGAATGCGTCTGAAAGACTGTTTTTTACTGTCGGAGACAGCTTTTTTTACAGCATCAACCTTCTTTTTTCCAAAACCTTCAATCTCCAGAAGACAATCAAAGTGAAAAGTGTAAAGGTCCTCTATTTCAGTGACAAAACCCCTGTTGAAAAGCAAATCTATTGTAGAGGGTCCCAGCCCCTCGATATCCATCTGTTTTTTTGCACAGAAGAACTCGATTCTCCCTTTTTTCTGTGCAGGACAATCGGGATTTGAGCAGAAATGATGTGCACCTTTTTTTTGCAGAATACTACCGCAGACAGGACAGATCAAAGGCATTTGCCAAGTGGTGTTACCCCTTTCGTTTTTTTCAAGAACCGATTCCACTGCAGGAATTACATCGCCCCTTTTGCTGATGGAAACAGTATCTCCTATTGCAAGTTCCAGAGAATCCACATAATCCTGATTGTGCAAAGTTATGTTTTTGATTGAAGAACCTGACAACAGTGTTTCTGAAATTCTGGCCATAGGAGTAACACGCCCCGTTCTGCCTATCTGAACATCTATGTCCTGAATTACGGACTGAGCCTGAGGAGCTTCAAATTTGAAGGCAATGGCCCAACGGGGATGATGCTCCGTATAACCTACAGCCTCCCTTTGTGCAAGGTCATTGACCTTGATTACAAGCCCGTCTATTTCATAGTCCAGAGAAGCTCTGGATTCTGTCCTTTTTCTGATATCATCTTCGAGTTTTTCATAGTCTTTGTCATAGAAACTGAGATTGGGATCTACAGGAAAACCCAGAGATTTGAGTTCTTCAAGAATCTGCATATGATTGGTGAATTCCGTAGGTTCTTCCCAAAATCCCTCATAACAGAAAACCGAAAGCGGAACTTTAGCTGTTTCCGAACTTTTGTTCCTTCTTATTGTTCCGGCTGCAAGATTTCTCGGATTTGCAAAAGGCTCTGACAAAGTAGCATTTATTATTTCAAAATCCTTTTTCCTGAGAAAAACCTCACCTCTGACAGCAAGCGAAACAGGTTTGGAAAGCCTGAGCGGAACAGATTTTATTGTCTTCACATTGGGCGTTACATCATTTCCCACATGACCGTTTCCCCTTGTGACAGCCTTATCGAGAATTCCGTTTTTGTAGTAAAGAACTATTGAAAAACCGTCTATTTTTTCCTCCAGCACAAAACTGAGTTTTTTGCCGGTGGTATTTGCTTTTTCAGCCTTATCCAGAAAATGTATGATTTCCTGAATACTGTAAGCCTTATCAAGACTCAGAACCGGAATTGAATGTTCTGCTTCGGGAAAATCCGAGGATAAATCACTGCCTACTCTTTGTGTAGGCGAATCAGGTTTCCTTTCTTCCGGATGCTGTCTTTCTATCAGAACGAGTTCGTCAAAAAGACGGTCGTATTCAAGGTCCGGAACTTCTGCCCGCCCTGTCTGATAGTAGGAAGTCTGATAATGCAAAAGCAGGTCCCTGAGTTCCTGCGCTCTCTCACTGTATGTCATAAGTTTATTTTAACCCGTGCGTTTTATTTAATAAAGTGGTAGAATTCGAGTGTGGGTTACAGTTCGGAAATATTTGACAATAGCAAAACCAGACTCGTGGGAAAAATAGTCAGAGCAACTGAAATCGGCAATATTGATGCTATAGATATGCCGGATGATAAGAATATAGTCACAATTGCATCTGAAGATTTAAGTGTTAAAAAAATACGGATCCTGAACGACTACATTCCCGTATTTGCCGAAAGCCGGATAGACTATGCAGAACAACCTGTGCTTGCAGTCTTCGGACAGGATATAGAAAGTGTGGAACAGTTCATTGAAAAGATTACTCTCCATATAACGCCTGATAAGATACAAACAAAAGAACTTTATTCCGAACACCCCGTTAAATTCAGACATGGAGACATTGAAAAGTATTTCAGAAATCCTGAAAGAATAATTACTTCGGACAGTTTTGTTGAAGCTCACTGCGAAACACTTTTGAGTGCCCAGCGTATTCTTGCAAAGATTGAAGATGACATAGTTTACATAAAAACTGCAAGTCAGTGGCCGCTTCATATCAGAGACAGTGTTGCATTTGCAATGCAGAAACCTGCAAACAAGGTTTATATTGTTTCCGATATCGTCCACAGTGACTACAATCAGCTTGTCCTGAACCCTTCATTTGCATCTGTCATTGCGGCAACTGCTGCAAGAAAGACAGGTATGTTGTGCGAGCTGCAGATTTCCATGTCTTCATGGCAACCTGAAACCCTCTATCATTTTGAAACCGATATTGACGAAAACAACAGGATTCTTGCACATAAAGTGAATGTTGATATCGACTTGGGGTTTTATCCCACTTTTGTGGATGAAATCTGCAATCACATAATGACAGGCCTTGTTCCGTTGTACAAATGCAATGCCCTGTCGATTCAGATAAACATTAAGAAAGGAAATGTTCCTCCGGTAAATTTTTTTGTAGACTTGGGCTATGGCATTGCCCTTGCGGCAACGGAAAACCATTTTAATTTTCTGTTCCACAAACTGCATATTTCTCCATCGGAATGGAGACTGGAAAATCTCAGGGATATCAACCCCATAAGTGAAACTGTAAGAAAAAGTTCAGAGCCTCAGGCAATCGGAAAAACTCTGGAAGAAACCGTAGCAGACAGTTTTTTTGAAAGAAGCCACGCGGTTTATACTCAGATGGGAATCAAAAACAAACTCGGAAGGTCTATTATGAGTTACTCCAGAGGAATAGGTATTTCCTGCGGACAGGGAATACAGGGATTCTCCAACAAATTCCCGTATATAAAACAGTACTCCGTTAAGGTAATGCTTTCCGAAAACAGGAAGGTTGAAATCAGTGTAGGTATCCAGACCGGAAGACATCTCAGAAGAATTTACAGGGAAATAGTTCAGGACTATCTTGATGTGGATTATCAGAGTATATCCTTTATCAACATAAATGATGAAAGCATCAGGGATGCCGGTCCGAGTGTTCTGTCCAGAAGTATGGTTATGATTCCCAAAATGCTTGTTTCATCCTGCCGTAAAATCAAAGACAGACAGGAGCAAGGTGCTTCTTATCCCATATCCGAGGAAAGTTTTTATCTGAATTCCGAAGAAGCTCCGTATTTTGAGAGTCAGTGTTGCGGTACAGTTGTAGTGGACCTTCATATTGATACAGTGAGAATAATTCCTGTCATTGACCGTGTAACTGCAAGAATAAAATGCGGAAAGGTCTTTGATGCACAGGCTCTCAAGGAATCCATCAGACACATCATCTCGGAAACCATCAAAGAAGTTTTGCCTTATGCAGACAATCTCTCGGATATCGATCTTAAAATAAGAGGTAATATGAAACTTGATCCCGGCTCATGTTCTTCATTTGTCAGAGGTTTGACCATAGCATCGCTTTCCACTGCATTGAGTCAGGCCCTGAGCTGTAATATGATAAAACTGCCGGTTTCCGAAACCGACCTTATGGCTATTCTGAGAAAACAAGGAGAACAGCATGCGGCTGAATTGCAAAATTGACGGAAATGAATACAGCCTCAATGTAAGTTCAAATAAACCTCTTTCCGGAATTCTTCAGGAAAACATCACTTCATTTGCAATCAATAGCCGATGCAAGGGTGCAAATTGCGGTAATTGTATTGCAATGGTAAATTCTGTATGCGTTCTGTCCTGCCTGGTTCCCGCCTTTAAGCTTCAGGGGGCGGAAATTCTTACATACGAGGGGTTTTCCAAGACTCTGTTCTGCCACGATATTGAGAAGGCATACGCAGAAATCGGAGTCAAACCCTGTTCCCAGTGTTATGCTTCAAAAACTTTTCTCATTGCTTCGATTGTAGAGAAAATAGAAAGGGAAAGAATGGTTGAAAACATTTCACGGGAGCTTAAGGTAAGAAAGGGCACACATTCAAAAATCAATAATGCTTTTGTAACAAGGGAACTTGAAATCAACAGCTGCAGATGCCTTGAAACTTCTCAGATTATCAAAATCATCAAACTGGTTGTTCAATTCAGGAGAGCACACGATGACAAATAATACCACTCTTGCAACTCCCAGAAATTTCAATGAACTTCTTGCTTCCATTCTGAAATACGAGAATGCCACACTGTTTTCCGGCGGAACATACATTATGAGGATGGATGATTACTATCCCAATGAGGAAAAAAGAACTTATATCTCACTTTCAGATATTCCTGAACTTCATAAGGTTATGCACTCGGACAGATTCATAGAAGTCGGGAGTATGGTTACAATCCAACAGCTTCTTCATTTCGGTTTTCATTCTTTTTCAAAGAATCTTGTAGATGCTTTGGAAAGTATAGGAACAACTATCCTGAGAAACCAGATTACTGTAGGAGGGGCTTTATGTACTTTGAAATCCCGCTATGCTCTATCCTGTATTCTATGTGCTCTAAACGCTCAGGTTGAAATGAGAATAGTCCTGAAATCCCGCCTTTTCAAAAGGCTCAGGGTAAAATCGATATGGCTGTCTGCAGACAAGCTTTACGATGAAAACGGTTATTTTATTTATTCCGATAAAGCTATTCTGACAAGAGTGAGAATACCTCTCAAAGAAAACGGGATTCAGCATATTGCAACTATCGGCTCTCCTGTTCACAATCCTGATTCTTCAGTAATTATGGCTATGCAATATACAATCAGTCAGGGAAGCATAAACTCGCCTTCGTTCTGTCTGTCCTTTATTGAAAATGGTCTTTTCACATCGGCTGAATTTGAAAACATTCTCAGAACTTTGAAGTTCCCTCTTTCTGCAAAGGCTATAAAAAATGCTTCTGTCGAACTTGAAAGACTTATGAAAGCAAAATGCCCGAATGCAAATGAACTTCAGTTTGAAAGAGCCAGAAGAATTGTAATTTCCACTCTGTTCGATGCCAATTCAGAGTATCTGGATTCATAAAAGCAACTTGCAAAACTGATCTTTGCAGTTGCTCCTAGCTCTTTCTGTAAAATCTAAACATATTCCTGCCGTACAGTCTTGTGTCAATCAGGTTGAGTCTGCCTATTTTTTCCGGCCACAGGTTTGCTTCTGTTTCGGGAATATGTATTACGAACAGTCCTCCGTCATTAACTCTGTCGTATTTGTCTGCAAGGTTTGCAATTCTCATTTTATCAGGCATGGGAAACGGCGGGTCCGCATAGACAACATCGTATGAGTTTTTAATCAGCTGCAGAAACTGCAGAACATCTTCTATGTAGATTCTTATCTCATGTTCATCTTTTGCAAAACTTATGTTTTTTTCAAGAATGTTTTTCTTTTTGGCATCCAGTTCAACCATATGAATGAGTTTTGCTCCTCTTGATGCAGCTTCAAGTCCCACGCATCCGCTTCCGCTGAACAAATCACAGAATGACATGTCATCCAGCGGTCCCAGAATGGCAAAAAGTGATTCACGCATTCTGTCCATTGCCGGACGGATTTCCAAATCTCCTTCCGGAATAAGTACTCTTCTGTTACAGTATTTTCCGCCTGTAATTCTCATGCTCAGCACAGCGTTTCTCCTTTTTCAAATACAGTAAGCGATTTTCTGATTACTGCATTCTCATGTGAAAGAAATCCCGGGTCATTTTGCAGTATTTGAACAACTTCATCCCGTGCATCTGCCATCATCCTGATATCTTTATCAAGACTTGCATATTTCAGGGATGTAAAACCGCTCTGCTTCAGTCCTGTTATTTCTCCGGGTCCTCTGATTTTAAGGTCTTCCTCTGCTATCTCAAATCCGTCGTTTGTCCTGTGCAGAACCGATAATCTCTTCTTTGCATCTTCCGTAAGAGTGCTTTCTTCGTACACAAGGAAACACCAAGACTTAAGTAAGCTTCTTCCTACTCTTCCCCTTAGCTGATGAAGTGCAGACATTCCGAAAAACGATGCATTTTCCACAACCATACAGGTTGCATCTTTTACATCGATTCCTACTTCAACTACTGAAGTGGATACAAGAAAATCCAGCTTTTTTTCCGAAAAATCGTTGAGTATCTTTATCTTGAGGTCATCGTCGAGTTTTGAATGTATCAAAGCGCCTTTATACTGATTGTATTTTGCAGAGAGAAAATCAAACATTGTCTGAACATCTTTCAATGATGATTTTTCTTCATCGGCCTCAATTCTGGGATAAACAAAATAAGCCTGATGTCCGCGCGACAGTTCCACCCTGATTGCCTTGTACATTTCTTCTCTTTTATGTTCTTCTACAAGAAATGTTTTAACTGGAATTCTTCCCTGCGGCATTGTTTTTATTGTTGAAACATTCAGGTTTCCGTAAACGGTAAGTGCGAGTGTTCTGGGAATGGGTGTTGCCGTCATCAGAAGTACATCCGGATTCTCTCCTTTTCTGAACAGGGAACTTCTCTGCTCTACCCCGAACCTGTGTTGTTCATCTATTATTATCAAGCCCAGATTTCTGAATTCAACATCTTTTGAAAACAGTGCATGTGTTCCTATCAAGAGGTCTATATTTCCTTTCTTGAGCTCCCCGAGAAGCAGGTCTCTGTTCCTGCTGTGAACCGTACCGTCCAGATACGCAATTCTTATTCCGATTTTTTCCAAAAGCAAGGCAGCTCCGCGGGCATGCTGTCTTGCAAGAAGTTCGGTCGGTGCCATGAAAGCAACCTGATTTCCGTCTGCTATGGAATGAATTGCACTGATCCATGCTACAAGGGTTTTTCCCGAGCCTACATCTCCCTGAAGCAGTCTGTTCATACTCTGCTGTGATGACATATCACTTCTGATTTCCTGCAGAACTTTTTCCTGATCTTCTGTAAGTTCAAACGGAAGAGACTCTATAAAATCCTTTTCGGCCTTATAGGTCCTGACCTCTGTTGCCCTTCTCTTTCCGGATTGAGGTCTGCGCATTGCCATTATCTGCATATAGAAGACTTCTGTAAAGGCAAGGGTTTTTCTGCTTCTGATGATATCTTCATCGTTCAGAGGAAAGTGTGATTTCCTTATTGCACTGTCGTATGGAAGAAGGTTGTATTTTTCAGTTATTCTGTCCGGCAGGACATCATCTGTTTGTCCGATTCTTGCCAGAGCATTTTTTATGTCCCTTCTTATAATATTCTGGGTAAGGCAACCTGAAAGACTGTAAACCGGAAATATTCCTCCTGAACAGGACATTGTATCATCTTCCCGTACTGCCTTGATTTCGAACTGTGAAAACTGGGGTCTTGAATAGCCGTTTCCCTGCATTATATTTGCATACAGATGATAATATCCGCCTACAAAAAGCACCTTGTCCAAATATGGCCTGTTAAAGCCCAACAGCTCTCCGCGGACTCCGTTTTCCGTGTCCTGAACAAGTACTTTTACACTCTTGAGTCCTTTTCCGAATAAGCTTTTAGACAGTACTTTTACAATAGTGTTAGTAAGGGCTGTTCCGTCTTTCTGCATTCCTATGCAGATGCGATGCTGACGGTCTTCGTATCCCCGCACCGGCATCCGGATAAGATCTTCGACAGTTGTAATTCCCAGTGCAGCATAAGATGTTTGAGCTTTCGGACCGATTCCGGGAAGTTCTCTGATGTCCATTATGCTACCTTTGAAAGAATTGCAATCAGATAAACAAGTCCTCTTTTGATTGCTATGTAAAGTACCAGATAGAAGATTAAGGCTGTCAGTACATATTGCTGATCACTGACTGCTTTTTTCGGATAAAAGATTTTTGCCGTAAAATTTACCGGTTTGGCTACAATGGGGTCTATTACCCTAAGCAAAGCCTGAGATCTCTGATCGTACGGTCTTCTTCCGTAAATGTATCTTACTCCGAGAGCTATACACAACAGAACAAGAATGTAGGAGAAGAAATATCTCCACAATCCCTGAACCAGCAGTACTATTACAAGTCCGATTGTGATGGTCCCGCTCTGTGCCAGAATCGTACACATACTCTGCAGAATATTCAGTGTCATCAGCGCAAGAAGCGGCGAAAAATCCAGTCTTCCGGCAACTGTTTTAGATCCTCTGAAAATCTTCAGAAACGGGTCACATATACTTTTTAAAATCGAAATAAGGGGTCCGTCCTGCTGACCGTACTGATATCTTTGTGTAGGCAGCCATGTAAGCATGATTCTGACCCATATAAGCATAGAGTAGAATCCTATTAATTTTGCCGCCATCATAAACAGACTGTTCATATTTCAAAGTTATTTCTATTCACTGTAAACGTCAATAACGCCTTCACATTCCCGTAACAGATTTATAAGCTCTTTTGTTGCATTCACACAGAACTGATTGCCTGCAAGAACGCGTCTGGGCTTTCCTTCGAAGTGTCCTTCTTCGTCTACAGACGGATAAAGCTCAAATTCCAAAACGGCAGTTCCTCTGTGTTTGAGGCATATTTCCCTCATTTCTGCAACAGATTGTCTGTTTGCAAGACTCTGGTTGATTTCAAGGCATAGTTTCTTCGGATTTGATACTTTCATCTGCATCGGATCTCCGTAGATAACATCGGCAGAAAATGACAGTTTGTCGTTATAATTCTTAAACGAGCCGTGAAAGCCGAAAATCTTTCCTTTCTGAATTGCAGCTTCATACATTGCCCATTGTTGCGGGAAAACGGTTATTTCCAGTTTTCCGTTGTAGTCTTCTATTGTCAGGTAGCCCATTCGGGTTCCTGTTTTTGTTGTAATTGCCTTGTAATCAGTTATCATTCCGATAAAATCATACTTTATGTTTTCCGTTATTCTTTCAGGTTTGGAAAGGTTGAGTCTTACACAGTTTTCCCAGCTTGTTCTGTATGTATCCAGCGGATGTCCGCTCATATAGAATCCCAAGTATTCTTTTTCTTTTTCCAGTTTATCCGTAAACGACCAGTCCGGCACTACTTTCATTTCAAAGCTTGTTGCTCCTGCATCCGCTGCTCCGAACAACAGGTTCTGCCCCACACTTTCCGCTTCTTTGTCTTCTTTTATGCTCCTGAAGGCTTCTTCATAGTTTGCAAGCAATGTGGGTCTGTTGTAACCGAAGCAATCAAGTGTTCCGCTGCTGATGAGTGCTTCCATAGTTGAAGAAGTAATTACTCTGTTGTCGCATCTTCGGATAAAGTCCATAAAGTTTTTGAATTTTCCGTTTGCGTTTCTTTCATTCAGAATGAGTTCTACCGTTGTTTCACCCACGCCTTTGAGTCCTGCAAGTCCGTAAATGACATCATTGTCTTTAACATTAAAGTACATTTCCGAGTAGTTGATGTCCGGCGGCAGTATTTTTATATCGTGTCCTTTTACATAATCCAGATACTCTTTGAACTTTTCACCGGATGATATTTCATTTGTAAGGTTCGCTGCATAGAATTCTGCGGGATAGTGGCATTTGAGATATGCTGTTCTGTAGCTCAATACCGTGTAACAGACGCTGTGGCTTTTATTGAATCCGTATCCTGCAAAAGGTTTGATGTTTTCAAACAGTTTTTTTGCGTCTTCTTCACTGTGGCCTTTTGCAATTGCTCCTTTTATAAACTTTTCTTCCTGCTCAGGCAGAAGTTTCTTCTTCTTTTTCCCCATGATTTTCCGAAGTGTATCTGCTTCTCCCAGTGTGAATCCTGCGTAAATCTGAGCTGTTTTCATTACCTGTTCCTGATAAACCATAATTCCGTATGTAGGTTCCAGTAGTTCTTTCAGGCTTGGATCCGGATATTCTATTTCAATTCTTCCCTGCTTACTGTCTATGTATTTTGGAATAAACTGCATAGGACCGGGTCTGTACAGACTTGTCATAGCGTCAAGTTCTTCAAATTTAGTCGGTCCCAGAAGTCTGAGGTTCTTCTGCATTCCGGGACTTTCAAATTGGAACACCATGGTACTTTCACCTTTTGACATCATGGCATAGGTTTCGGCATCATCAAACGGTACTTTTTCCAAATCAAAGTCCGGTTCTTTTTTATGTATAAGTTTCTCCGTATTTCTGAGTAATGTAAGTGTTTTAAGTCCCAGAAAGTCCATTTTGACAAGTCCGCATTCTTCCAGAACAGTCATTGTGTATTGTGTGGAAATGCCGCCTGACTTGGGGTCACGGTACAATGGTACATAGTTTTTCAATGGTGTTCTGCCTATAACTACACCACATGCATGTGTACTTACATGTCTTGCAAGGTTTTCAAGTCTGAGAGATACATCAAACAGTTCTTCATATACTCCGCCGCGGGATTTTACTTCCTGAAGTTCCGGTGTACTCATCAATGCCCATTGTAAAATTGTTGCAGCTCCTGCCTGTTTTGCTTCATCCGGAAGCCCCAACAGATCCGGAATCAGTTTTGTTATTGCATTTGATTCGTCAAATGGTATATCGAGTACTCTGGCAACATCTTTTACAACGGCTTTTGCTTTTAGTGTTCCGAATGTTGCTATCTGTCCTACTCTGTCATATCCGTATTTTTCGGTTACATAATTGATTACATCCTGTCTGCCTTCATAGCAGAAGTCAACATCAAAATCAGGCAGGCTGATTCGGTCCGGATTGAGGAATCTTTCAAACAGAAGGTCATGAGATATGGGATCTACATTTGTTATATCAATACAGTAGGCAACAAGGCTTCCGGCTCCGCTTCCTCTTCCGGCTCCTACCGGGATGTTGTGTGTTTTTGCCCAGTAAATGTAGTCACGAACTATCAAAAAGTACGAGTCAAAATGCATTTTCAGAATAACACCGAGTTCAAAATTCAATCTTGTCTCCAGTACTTCCTTCTTCCCTGCATCATTCCTGTATCCCGGATATCTTCTCTCCAAGCCCTGCCAAGCAAGTTGTGTAATATAATCCTCTGTGTCCTTATATTCCTCCGGCACCTGTACTTCCGGTAACTGTGCTCCGGGAAATTGTATGTCAAACTCACATCTGTGGGCAATTTCCACGGTATTTGCAACTGCTTCCGGATAATCCTTGAAAAGTGCTGCCATTTCATCTCCGCTTTTCATATAGAATTCCGGTGTGTCAAATTTCAACCTGTCTTCGTCGCTCTTTTTCTTGCCTGTTCCTATGCACAGGAGTATGTCATGTGCATTTGCATCATCTTTGTTGATGTAGTGTATATCATTTGTACAGACTGTCTTTATATCCAGTTCTTTTGCCAGCTGTGCAAGAAGGGGCAGTACATTTTTCTCATCTTCTATGTAGTGGTTTTGCAGTTCAATGTAATATCTGTCACCGAACAGGTTTTTGTACCACATTGCTGTTTCATAAGCTTTTGTTTTGTCACTGGACAGCAGTTGCTGGCTGATTTCACCTGCAAGACATGCGCTCAAACAAATCAGTCCTTCGCTGTGTTCTTCCAGTACTTGTCTGTCTATTCTGGGTTTTATGTAGAATCCGTCTATCCATGCAATTGAGTTCAGTTCCATCAGGTTGTGGTATCCTCTGTCGTTCATAGCAAGCAGTATCAGATGATATCTTTTTCCTTTACTGTGAATTCCCTCCGGACAAATATAGAACTCACAACCCGGAATCGGCTGTATTCCTGCATCTTTTAATGATTTATAAAAATCAATCACACCAAACATATTTCCATGGTCGGTTATTGCCAGAGCTTTTATCCCAAGCTCTTTTGCTTTATCAATATACTTCTTTGTAGAAGCGGCTCCATCGAGCAAAGAATAGTCCGTATGATTATGAAGGTGTACAAATTCTGTCATATTCCAATGATATTACATTAGAGCAAATTGCAAAACTCCTTTTTAATTCTCAGGCGTTCATTGAACCCGCTAAACGATAGTGAAAAACTTTAAAATACGACAGTATTTCTCAGTTTTCACACTACATTTATCGAATCCAAATTTACACCTGATTTATTAAAGTTCGTTTTGCAAGTTGCTCATTACTCATTCTTTTTACACCCTAAATCCCTGAACCTTAATCAGGAGTTGGCCTTAAGTGGCAGGTAAATAGACAAAAAAAGACCTGGCAACTACCTACTCTCCCGCAAAAGCAGTACCATCGGCGTGAGAGGGCTTGACTTCCGTGTTCGGGATGGGAACGGGTATTTCCACTCTGCTATGGTCACCAGGTCAACTAAATGCGGATACACGAGATTGAATTTCCTCTCGTACATCTCATTTAGTACCAACAAAATGTTGGGATAGAATCAATAATATGGTCAAGCCGTTCGGATGATTAGTACTGCTGGACTGAATACATTACTGCACTTGCATCCGCAGCCTATCGACCAGATAGTCTGTCTGGTTCCTTATTGACTTAAAGTCAGGGATGTTTAATCTTGAGGAGAGTTTCACACTTAGATGCTTTCAGCGTTTATCTCTTCCGAACGTAGCTACTGGGCAACTACCCTTGGCAGGATAACCCATACACTAGAGGTTCGTCCACTTCGGTCCTCTCGTACTAGAAGCAGGGCCTC
>JAZLEZ010000050.1:0-5908 GCA_045615505.1 Sphaerochaetaceae bacterium
AAAAGCTCTTCCTTTGCTTGAAAAATACATAGATAAAGCTTCAGTTGAGGGTTTCTGGGCAAAAAATGCCATACAGATGACCCGAAGCTGGATAAGGGACGGTTTACAGAATCGTTGTATCACACGCGACTTGAAATGGGGTATTCCGGTACCTAAAAAGGGTTTTGAAGATAAGGTCTTCTATGTTTGGTTTGATGCCCCTATTGGTTACATTTCCATTACCGCAAACCATACGGACAAATGGAGAGAATGGTGGCAGAATCCTGATAATGTGGAACTTTTTCAGTTCATAGGAAAAGACAATATTCCTTTCCATACCGTAATTTTTCCTTCCTCTCTTCTTGCAACAGGTGAAAACTGGACAATGCTTCATCATATGAGTTCTACAGAATACCTGAACTACGAGGGCGGAAAATTCTCAAAGAGCAGGGGAATTGGCATTTTCGGAAATGATGTTCAGGATACGGGTATCCCTGTAGATGTATGGCGTTTCTATATGTTCTACAATCGTCCGGAACGCAGTGATGTAACATTCACATGGAAGGAATTCCAGCAGAATGTAAACGGCGAACTTATAGGAAATCTTTCAAATCTCGTCAACAGGACTCTTACTTTTGTGAATCGTTTCTACGACGGACAGTTGGGAACGGGGCCTGTTGATGAAGAATTTGCAAAGCAGGTAAGGGCTAAGGAAGCTGAAATTACCGATTTGCTTGAGCATGCGGAGGAGAGAGATTCTCTTAGAGCTATATTTGATCTTTCCGGTCTTGGGAATAAGCTTTTTCAGGAATCTGAACCTTGGAAACTCAAAAATGAAGATTCGGAAAAAGCAAAGATGATTTTAAGAACTCTTGTGAATCTTATCAGAGATCTCGGTGTTCTTATTCAGCCGTTTATGCCTTCAACAAGTGAAAGACTTCTTTCCTACATCGGTTGTTCTTCCGATAGGTGGGACAGCTTGGGAAATTACGATAAGGAAATCAAGGTAGGTAAAATCGATTACCTGTTCACCAAACTTGAAGATTCCCTCATTGATACACTCAGAGAACGCTACAGCGGTTCTCAGACGGACAGACAGGAGAAAAAAATGGAAGACAATAAGAAAAATGTTCAGCCAACTGAAGATGAAAAGAGTCTCAGCCGGAGATTTGCGGAAAGAGTAATACTTAAAGTAAGTAAGATAACAGAGGTCAGCAAACATCCTGAAGGTGATTTTCTTTACATTCTCAAACTTGATACAAAAGAAGCAGAGCCAAGGACAATAGTTTCATCAATTGTTTCTTATTACAAGCCGGAGGAATTACTTGGGCATAACATTGTTCTTGTCAGCAACCTGAAACCTGCAAATTTCCGTGGTGTAAAGAGTTATGGAATGCTTCTTGCAGTACAGGATCCAAATGCGGAGGAACACACAACCTGTGAAGTTCTGTTTGCCGATGATATCGAAGCCGGTTCTAATCTTTCACCTGAAGGTTGTGAAAACCCTGAAGAAAGTTCACTCTGTTATGTAAAACCGGACCATTTCTTTGCAATGCCTCTTTCCTGTGAAAACGGCATTCTTTCCATAGAAGGAAAGAAGTTTGTATCAAAGGAAGGAAAGACTGTTTCATCCAAAAAATATCTTGACGGACCGGTAGGGTAATAAAATGCTCTGATGTATGTTTTTTACAAAAATACATCAAAGCATTTTATAAGTTCATTTAAAGAATGATTTGAATTGATCTCCGCGATCATATTCGTTTGCATAATACTCAAATGCAGAAGAGCCCGGTGACAGAAGAAGTACTTCTGTGCCGGTGTTCATTTTATCTGTAAACTGCATTGCACATTCTACTGCATCTCTCATTTTTTTAAACGGACCGTTGTACTTGATTTTTGCTTTTTCAAGTGCAGGAATCAGTATTTTTTCCGTAAATGAGCCTGCAAGCAGAGTAACTGAAGCAACTTCGGCAAGGGAATCTATCATGGATTGTGCGTTCAGGTTTTTTCCGGTTCCTCCGCAAATCAGGTTTATTCTGAGGCCTTTCATGTTGTTGATTGTGAAAGATGTAGCCTGAGGAATTGTAGATGCACTGTCGTTTACAACAATTATACTTCCGAGATGTTTTACAATTTCGTTTCGGTGAGGAACGCCTTTGAAAGATTTTAATGCTTTGTTAATTTCATTGTTTGAAAAACCCAGTCTTTTCAGGATTGCAAAAGAAGATTTCATACTTGCAGGTAATTCTTTTGAAAGTCCTGAACCGAAATATTCAAGAGTACCGATTTTTCTTGATTTGATTCCGGTAGCTTTTTCACAATATTTTTTTTCTTCGGTCGGACAGAGCTGATACTTTATTCCGGAACCCAGCATTTTCATTATGTTAGTATAAAAACTTTGGACTGTCGTTTCTTCGTTATTATTTTCCATCAGTGAATTGGTAAGAACTGCAAGTTCAATGCAAGGCATTTTTTCCGAATATGAGTGGGTATCTCTGACTTGCCATGATGATAATTCACATACAAGATACTCCGGGATGTTTCCCCTTTCCCATTTTTCAAGTTCCGTAAAAGGAGATATTCCCATATTCCCGCACATTCTGGCTTTTTTCCCCAGTTTGTTCAGAGAATGGCATACTGCGCTGGCAGTAACAGTCTTTCCGACAGTGCCTGTAATACAAATCAGTTTGACCTTTTCTGTGTTTTTGTTCTCAAACAGACAGGCAAAATCATTTTTAACATTCCTGCAATAATCCAAAAAGGGACTGTCCGGACTTACGGCAGGCATTTTGATAACAAGGTCTGCCCATTTGAAGTCCTCAACCCTGTGTTGTTCTGCTATGATTGTTACTCCGAGGGTTTTGAGAAAGGCTGCACTTTCTCCCAGAGATGCCTCATCTCTGATATCTGTCAGACGGACATTACATCCCTTCTTCAAAAAGTACATTGCGTTGTCAAAACCGCCGCCTTTTAATCCGTATCCGTATATCAAAACATTCATCTTTCCCCGATACTCCGGATGTTAAACAACTGAAACCGTGATTTGTAACAAAACAACTTTGAGCAACTTGCAAAACTCCTTTACATAAAAAAACCGGCGGAGCGACCGTCGGTTTTGCAAAAGATCAATATCCCAAGAAAAATTACTTTTTCTTGTGTCTCATCATTCTGAGTCTCTTCTTTCTTTTATGTGTAGCGATCTTATGCTTTTTTCTTTTTCTTCCACAAGGCACTGCAGAACTCCTTATATGCCGCCGACCGGCAATTTGTAATTACGGGCTTCATTATCGTTTTTTTAGCTCTAATTGGTCAATAGCAACGAACAAAAACTTTTTTATTTTTTGAAGGAGTATGCTTGTTGACTATTGTCGCGCATAAGTGTTAATTTACAAGAGCCTCTTTCTCCGTCGTTGACGGAGCGCCTGTGGAGCTTATGCAAGAGCAGGTAAAACAAAAAGTCCGTAAGGAGGAACCATGAGAAATTATGAGTTCACTGTCATTTTCGATGCGAACGACGAAATGACTGCTAAAGGTATGGAAATCGTAAATACCAAGTTCGCTGCTGCCGGTGTAAACATTACCAAGCAGGAAGACCTAGGCTTGAAGAATCTCGCCTATGAAATCAAGAAACAGGATAAAGGTCATTACCACTACTTCGAAATCGAAGCAGATCCTGCAAGTATCAATAAGATCAGTTCTGAACTTCTTCTTGAAGCACCTGTTCTTAAGTTCCTGTTTGTTGTCAAATAATAACATTCCGGAAGTCGCTTTATATTATTCGGGAGTGAACAATGGCCAATGATATCAACGTTGTAGTACTTGTCGGTCGGCTGACAAGAGACTGCGAACTGAAAAGTACACCGGGTGGAACATCTGTATGTCGTTTTTCCGTAGCTGTAAACAGAAGAAAAAAGACACAGGATTCCTGGACAGATGAAGTCAACTATTTTGATGTTGTCCTATGGGGAAAGTCCGCAGATTCATTGAAATCTTATCTTACAAAGGGTCGTCAGGTATCCATTCAGGGAGAACTGAGACAGAGCAGATGGGAGCAGGACGGACAGTCACGTTCAAGAGTTGAAGTTGTTGCAAATAATGTTCAACTTCTGTCTAACCCTACCGGACAGGGAATGCCCGGTGACGGAGCTTCTCAGAATTTCAATGAGACGCCAAAATCCTCTTCAAATCAGGATTTCGGACCTGAATCATTCGAAGATTCCGACATTCCGTTTTAATTTTTAGGAGTTTATAAATGCACGAAGATAATGAAATGATGAATGGAGCCAATGAAAGCTTCAGAGACAAAAAAATGGGACCTAAGCGCCCTGTATCTTTTAAGAAAAAGATTTGCAAGTTCTGTTCTCAGAAGACTGAGCCTGATTACAAGAATCCTGAAGGACTCAAGCGTTGTATTACAGAACGCGGAAAGATTCTTCCCGGTCGTATTACAGGTACTTGTGCAAAGCATCAGAGAGTTCTTGCAAAAGAAATCAAGAGAGCCAGAGCACTTGCTTATCTGCCTTTTGACAAGCAGTAATTGACAGGATTTGTAAGAGTGGATAGAAGAAAAGTATTAACAGTCTGCTTTACCATCGCTTTGTGTTTTATGCTTCAGAGCCTTGGTTTCGGCTCATTGTTTTTCTGTGTTCCTCTGCTTCTTACAGTTCCCGGTATTAAGAAAACATCAAATGCTGTTTATCCGTTTCTGATTCTGGCAGTGCTTATTGCAGCATATTCGCTTTTTCAGTGGCGTAATCAAAACATTGCTTTTGCTGTTTTCGGATTGATATTTCCGTTGATGGGCTGTGTCGGGTGTGCAATCTGGACAGGTTTGAGAAATTTCAGTGACAGTGTCCTGAGAAAACTTGTAATCTGCAGTTTTGCAACATCTGCTATCGGAATTACCTATGTGATTTGGCTTATGAGTCCTATCGGTTCCGAGCATATTCAGTCCCTTCTTGTTGTTTTTCAGAAAATTCTTCCTGAAGAACTGATAGGAAAAACACAGGAGGCTTTCGGAGAAATCATTCTTGATGTGATAATCATGCTGATGGTTCCGTTCGGGATACTATTCAGCGGATTTCAGATTCTGGTGTCGGATTTTATTCTTCACAGAAACGATGAACAATGGCAGTACAATTTTGCTTATATGAAGATGCCTAATTATTATGTGTGGTTCTTCATCGTAGCGTGGATTGCAGCTCTTGCAGGAAATTTTACAGAGACAATTCCTGAAATTGTATCCGTAATAGGATGCAATCTGGCAGTCGGAATAAGTATTCACTACTTTATCGGCGGTGTTTCCATTCTGACCAGTCTTATGAGAAGACGCTCTGCAAAAATTACCGCAGGGCGCGTGTTTTTTCCTGTTTTTGTGTTTTGTCTGATACCCGGAATCAATGTTGCAGTTCTTGCGGTACTTACGCTGGCCGGAGTACTGGAGACATGGATTAATTTCAGATAAATAATTTTTATAAAAGGAGTTCAATATGAAAGTCATTTTGAATCAGGACGTACCTAACCTCGGAGAAGAGGGAGATGTCTGTGTGGTAAAAGATGGTTATGCTCGTAACTTTCTTCTTCCTACTGGTGCTGCGGTTGTCTACAATAACGCTAACCTTGCAATCTTCAAAAGCAGAGCTGCTGCTATAGAGAAACGTAAGATTGAAAAGAGAAAGGCTTCTGCTGATCTCAAAACAAAGCTGGATGAAGTTGTTCTTACAATGATTGTAGCTGCAGGTGATTCCGGAAAGCTTTTCGGTTCTGTTACAACAGCTATGGTTCAGGAAGAACTGGCTAAGCTGGGTTTTGACATTGAAAGAAAGAGAATTGAAGTTGCTACACATGCTATCAAGATGGTAGGATCATATTCAGCAAAGATTCATCTTTATGAAAATGAATCTTCAACAATCAAGATTAACGTTGTAAG
>JAZLEZ010000051.1:0-2512 GCA_045615505.1 Sphaerochaetaceae bacterium
TCAAAAAACAGGTTGAAAAAGACCTGGATGATGTTCTTTCTTTAGCTAAGCCTTGGATTCAGTCTGAATCATAATCATGGTTAGATTTTCTATCTTGATTCACAGACTGTTTCGGTTAGATTTTATCGTGATACAACACGCTCATTGAAATACTTGTTTCCTTGGATTATTATTCAGATATGAAAAAAACAATAGCTGTTATCTTATTAATTACAGCAGTATGTACTGCTTCAGTTTTTGCCGATGGCAATTGGGATTTATCACTTACTGCTGGCTATGATCATCAGTCCTGCAATGACAATTCCTGTAATGCCGTGGGAATGACATTTGCTGCCAAAACTAAATTCCATAAAGACATTGATTTATATGCAGATTTGTCCGTTCATGCTTGGGGCGATTATAAATTTGTGACAAGTTCCGAAACAGTGGAGAGTCTCTCAGACAATAATATGGGATTTAAAACACACTTGGGTTTCCTTTTCGATTTTCCTACAAAAAATGAAGATTTTGAATTCGGACTTGGTCCCGGTGCTGCTTTTGCAAGATCAATTGCATCCAAAGGAAAGGGAAATGCTCAGGAGAAATACGGTTTCACAAATCTCGGTTTTTCCATCATAGGTATCGGAAAGTACAGTCTGAATGATACTATTGCCATTGTGGGGGAATTAATTCCTGATATTTATATATTTCACTGGGATACACTTAACATCAATAACGAAACCAGAACCACCGATCAGACAAAACTCGGTTTCGGTTTAAGTGCTAAAATCGGAATAAGTTATTCACTGTAAAAAAGAGCAATTTGCAAAACTAAGCTTTGCGGTTGCTCATAAGATATTCTTTTTTGAACATACAGGTATTTGTTTTTTCCAAATGCCTGTATATTTTTATGTACAGCTCTTTATACAGTTTATGCTTCTCGCAATCCGGCTTGAATACTGCTGCATCATGTACCATTGTTTTTGCAGCTTGCGATATGCTTTGGAAAAATCCCAAATACCAGAATCCTACTATAGCACATCCGAGAGATGACACTTCATGTGTCTGAACTCTTTTTACAGGTAGTCCGAATACATTTGAAAAAATCTGGAGAGCCCTGTCGGAAATACTTCCGCCTCCTCCTGCATAGATTTCCTTTATTTTGAATCTGGCTCTTTTTTCCATGCTCTTCATATTGTGATACAGTTCAAATGCCAAACCTTCAATAACAGCTTTATACATGTGTTTTACGGTATGTTTGTCATTTAATCCGAAAAACATTCCTCTTGCAAAGGGATTACATATTCCCGGTGCCATAAGAGGTGTCATCAACAATCCGTCACATCCTGAAGGTACATCATCCAGATAAGTATCCAATACTTCCTGATCAATGTCTTTGCAGAAATTATCCTTAAACCATTTTACTGTCCAGAATCCTCTGTAAATCTGAGTTTCGATGTTATAACATTCCGGTATCACTGCAGGATATGCAGGAACAAAGGGTTTTGGTGTGCAATACTTTTTGCAGCAGAATGCAATTGTTGCTGCCGTTCCCAGAGAAACCGCCGCCTTTCCTTCTTCAATCACAGACATTCCGACTGCTTCACAGCCTTTGTCTGTTCCGGCAGCAATCAGAGGAACATTCTCCAGCAGTCCCGGAATATTTACATTTCCCAATACTGTTCCGACTTCCGTCAGCGGTGCGAGTTTCTCCAAAGGTATGTCAAACACGCATCTTGATATGCTTCGTTTTGCCCAGCAACGTTTCTTGCTGTCAAACGGAATGTGTCCTATCTGAGATGCAACTGAGTCTTTTAATTCTCCTGTAAGTCTGTAGTTCAGATATGTAGAAAGCAATACATATTTATCTGTCTTTTCAAGCAACTGCGGATCATTTTCCGAAAACCAATTATATCTTGTGGCTTTGTAGTTCATTCTTGCAGTTTGTTTTAATCCCACAATCGAAAAAAGTATATTTTTCCAAAGCGGCAGTTTAATGTCACCCTTGACTTTTCTTTCATCTGTCCAGAGTATTACTTCACTTAACGGATTATAATCTTTGTCCAACAGAACTATGGAATCCCTGATTGTTGTCATTACAACACAACCTGCTCTTTCAAGAAGAGTTTTATCCGACGCTTTAATTGCATCAACAATTTTTCTGTAATATGAATCAGCAGTTGTTCCGTTATCATTGCAATCGATTTTATTTGAATTCAGAATGTTTCCGAGGGAGTCAATTATCAAAGCTCTGACACTTTGAGTTCCTACATCTAAAGCCAATACCAAGTCTTTCATTGGTATCATTATTCTATAAAAAGAAGAGGTCTGCAAGTTAGGCATCTTGCAGACCTCAAAGCTAATCTTTTAAGGAGGTAAATTATTATGTACTCCCGTCTTTAGAAGTTAACACTAGAAAGTTTAGAACCTAAAAACCAACAAAACATAGATAAATCATCATTTAAGCCTGCAGAAATGCAGGTTTTTTCTTTTAAAAACTATTGCAAAAAATCTTTTTTTGTGATACTTTTAA